>DAHXMK010000199.1 GCA_027365515.1 Candidatus Aminicenantota bacterium | reverse complement strand
GTTCCGATGCGTGGAAGGCCTATTTCAAAGGGGACTATCTGCGCGCCGGAGACCTCTACAAAGCTGACGGGAAGCTCGAAAAAGCTCTCCAGATGTACCTAAAGGGGCACGATCTCTTGGCCGCCGCGAAGATGGAGGAGGCGCTCGGCGATAGCGCGAAGGCCGTTGATTTCTATCTGCGCGGGGGTGACAGGGAGTCGGCGATCACGCTCCTTGTCGCGTCGAAGGCCTACGGCAAGGCGTCGCAGATATGCGCCGAAGCGGGCGATTTCGCCAGGGCCGCCACGATGGCCGAAAAAGCTGGCAACTTTGTTTTTGCCGCGGCCCACTGGGAACAATCGGGCCACTTCTGGGAATCGGCTTTGCTCTTAAAGCAGAGCGGCCAGTATGGCAAAGCGATGCTCATGATGGAGCGCGCCCTGCGCCAGTTCCCCTCCGAGACGGTCCTTTCCCACGATGAGACGGAGGAGTGGCGGGGGAGAAAGGCCCAGGCCGCGAGGCTTTTCGAGGAAGGACAATCGCCCGAAAGGGCGGCCGAGCTTTACGAGGAGATAAACAGCCTGCCCAACGCCGCCCGCTGCTGGGAGGCGGCGAAGCAGTTCTCCAAGGCGCTGGCACTTTATGAGAGGTCGGGCAACCGCGCGAAGGTTGCCGAATTGATCGAACAGGGCCACGAGACGCCCGCGTACATGCGCGCCAGGTCGCTGGCCGACAAGGGCGAGCAGGAGAGGGCCGCCGAGATAATGTTGGCAGAGGGCAAGAAGCAGGAGGCGGCCGACCTCCTTGAAAGCGCGGGCAATGCCGCCGCAGCCGCTCCCATCTTGGAGGAACTTGAGGATTGGGAGAGGGCCGGGAACCTATATTTCAAGGCCGGCGACTACATGAAGGCGGGCGATTGCTTTCGCTGCGGCTACCAATACGCGATGGCTTCACAGTCTTACGAAAAGGCTGGAGATGCTCCGCTTGCGGTCAACATGGCCCTGGAGGCCGGGCTGTGGGAACAGGCCCTCGAAATGGCCGGGAGCGACGACGGGCTTCTTAAAGATTTGATAAAGCGGCTGCAGAGCTCGCCGTCGCCTCCGGATGATCCTTACCGCGCGCTGCTGGTCATGGCCAGGGCTTTTTTGGAGATCAGGCAGCCCGACGTCGTGATTGACCTGCTCGAAGGGCCGGCCGCCCCGAAGCCCGGCTCGTCGCTGATGGCCGACTACTTACACGGCAGGGCGCTTGAAGGGCTGGGGCGCGTCGAGGAGGCGGCACGCGAATACAAGCGCGTCACCGCGAGGGACATGGGCTTCTTGGACTGCGCACAAAGGCTCAAGGAGCTTCCGGCGAAGGCCAAGATCAATGAAGGAAGCCGCTACGTCTTCTCGAAGCTCGTTTTCTCGGATGCTTCCGGCGAACTCTGGGAAGGAGAAGACGCGCGCCTAGGCGTCAAGGCGCTCCTGCACCGGATTCCGATAGCAGGCGTGGGCACTGGCGTCATCAAGCGCTATTCCGAATCGGTAAAGGCGCTTATAGGCCTTTCGCATCCGGCGATTCTTCAAGTCAGGGACGTCCAGGAAGAGGCAAACAGCGTCACGATAGTCTGCGAGCCCTTCTCAGCGGAAAGCCTCGAGATCAAAATAGAAAAGGGATGGACGCCCTCGCTTTTTGAGGCGCTCGATATCGCCCGGCAAGTGGCCGAGGCGCTGGAAGAGGCGCACCGCCGCAACGTCATTCACAAGCAGCTTTCGCCGCAAAGCGTTCTTATTGACCAGGCGATGAGGGCGAAGGTCCGTGGCTTCGGTACGGCGCGCCGCCTCACTGAAATTCCGGAGAGCCGCGCGAAGGAAGCGTTGCTGGCCTACCTTTCGCCCGAAGTCCTGGTTGGAGAGAACCAGGGGCCGGCTTCGGACTTGTACGCCGTCGGGGCGATGCTCTACCGGATGCTTCTCGGCGTCCCCCCAAAATGGTCAAGTGAAACGGGGAACGGCTCGAAATCAGGGCGCTTCCCTCTGCTCAGAAATTCCGCGGTGCCAGAACTTTTGAAGAACATTATAGCAAGGCTCATGGCTCCGGAGCCTTCCGAGAGATACCAGGAGGCGTCGCGGCTCCTTTCTGACCTGAGAGGGCTGGAACTGGCGCCTGGCGCCATCGTCGCGGGCAGGTATGAAATCATAGAGGAGATCGGCCGGGGCGGAATGGGCCAGGTCTTCAGGGTTAAGGACCGTGATCTCGACGAAGTTGTGGCGCTCAAGACGCTGAAGCCGCGAAGCGACCTTTCTCAGCTCGCGAGAAACCGGTTTCTGCTCGAAATCAAGCTGGCCCGCAAGATAACCCATCCGAACGTAGTCCGGGTCTTTGACCTGGGGACATGGCGCGACCTGACGTTCCTGACGATGGAATACATTCCCGGCCCGACGCTGAGCAAGTGGCTCAGGGACGAGGGCGGCGCCGACGCTTCCCTCGGAGAGAAGATAGTTATCCTTAAAGGCGTGGCGGCCGGGCTGGCGGAGGCCCACGGGCTCGGCATCATTCACCGGGACCTGAAGCCGCAAAACGTCATTCTGACGCCGCAGGGCGTTCCAAAAGTCGTTGACTTCGGAATTGCTTACGCCCAGCAAGGGGAAGATCTTACGCAGGACGGCCACTTCGTCGGCTCGC
>DAHXMK010000178.1 GCA_027365515.1 Candidatus Aminicenantota bacterium | reverse complement strand
ACGAGCGGATAAACACCTCCAACCCGATAAATGTGGAGGCGGAACTTATAGCGGACAGCATCCAGAAGAAAGAGAGAGAATCGGGGGTCTACCATTGCGAGGTCCGCCGCAAGGACGGCGCGCGCCGGATGCTGGAGATTTTCGAGAAGCGGGTCTCGGACGAAAAGGGAACCAATGAAATACTCGGGCTCGCCGTTGACGTGACCGAGAAGATGCAAATGGAGGATCAGATATCGGTCTTCCAGCGCCGAGAGCTGATGGGCAATTTAAGCCGCGGCTTCGCCCGGCAGATTTCAAGCCCCTTGATGGCGATCTTCGCGACGCTGGAAGCGTTGCAGAACAAGCTGCACGGCGACCGGGACGTTTCCGCGTTCCTTCACGTGCTCAGGCAGCAGGGCCAGCGGCTGGCGAAGCTGATGAATGACCTTGTGCTTCTGGGAGAAACCGAAAACGCTCCTCGCGGTCCGACCGACCTGGTGCCACTGGTTCACGAAGTAGTCTCCGCGACAAAAATATTTCCAGGCCATGACGGCGCCAGCGTCAGCTTTGAAGCTTGCAAAGGGCCGCTCGTTGCGCTCATAGCGCCGGCGAGGGTAAGGCAAGCCTTTTACCAGATACTGGACAACGCCCTGGTATTTTCGCAAGCGCCCGGCACCGTCGCCGTGGCCCTCCGCCAAGAGGGCGATTGGGCGGTCTTCGAGGTTCGCGACGAAGGGCCCGGGTTCAGCGAGGAGTCGGCAAGCCGCCTCTGTACGCCGTTCTTCACGACCCGCGAGGACGCCGCCGGCCTCGGGTTGGCGTTGGCTGACAGAGTCGCCTCCGATCATGGGGGACGGATCGAGGCGCGCAACAACAAGCCTGGGCCGGGCGCCACCTTCAGGCTCTACCTGCCAGTCGCCAAGTAGCGCTTTGCCTTTTCGTCATGGCGCCTTAGCGGCGCCCTGGGAGGAGAAGCCATGAAGGAGCTTGTGGCCCTCGTTCCACCTGAAGCGGTCAAGCTGCTGCTGACCCTCTTCCTCTCGTTCCTTTTGGGATTGGAGAGGGAGGAACACCAGCAGGCCAAGGAGGGACACGCCAGCTTCGGGGGAGTCCGGACTTTCCCTCTGATAGGTCTTCTTGGCTACGCTTTGGCGCTGGTGTCGGGCGGCCAGATTCTTCCGCTGGCCGTGGGCTTCGCCGTGCTGGGGGCTTTTCTGCTGGTATCGTACATCCACAAGATACAGACGGCTCAGGAACCGGGGGCAACGACCGAGGTGACGGGCCTCGTGACATTCTTGGTGGATTGAATGTAGCGTGCCCACTCGGGCTCGAAAAGGCTTGCCCAGAGGCGTCCCGTGAGCTGCGAGCCGTAAGCGAGGCCGTACATCTTTGCGAACGCGGTGTTGGCGAACGAAATCAAGCCGTCCCTTGCAAAGATGGCCACGCCGTCCACCGCGGCCTCGGCGACCAGCCTTAAAGCCGAAAGCTCCCGAACCTCGTTTTCCATAGGAACGGCTCCAGCCTATCCAACCTTCAACGGCCAGTGACCTTGGCGAGCGCCTTAAGAAAACGGTCGTTGCCTTCTTTCGTGAAGAGAGTCACCCTGATCGAATTGGGAAAGCCCCACCCTTCCATCGGCCTTATGATCACTCCCTCCATGAGGAGCTTCCTGTAGCACTCCGAGGAGGCCATGGGGACGTCAACCAGAAGGAAGTTGGTCACCGAAGGGGTGAAGGAGAAGCCCATGCCCGACAGCGCGGCGCAGACCCGCTTCATCTCCCTGTCGTTCGACTCGGCCACCATCTTTACGAAATCTCCGTCTTCGAGCGCGGCTATTGCCGCGACCTGGGCTATCGAGCTCGTGTTGAAGGGCGAGCGCGCCTTGTGAAGTATGGCGATCAGCTCCTTGTGGCCGAAGCCGTAACCTACCCGGAGGCCGGCAAGGCCGTAAGCCTTGGCGAATGTCCCCAAGACCAGAAGGTTTGAATGGCGGCCCAAGAGGCAGTCGGCCGAGCGATAGTCAGGCGCCTTGACGAACTCCTTGTACGCTTCGTCAATGACAACGAGGACATCGTCAGGGACCGCCTCAAGCAGCTTCTCAACCGTTGCGGCGGAGTTGTAAGTGCCCGTCGGATTGTTGGGATTGGCGACCAGCACCATCTTCGTCTTGGAATCAACCGCCTTGGCCATCGCTTCGAGGTCGTGCGTCCTGTTGGCCATCGGGATTTCGCGCGCCTCGGCGTTCATCGCGAGCGTGGCGATCCTGTACATGGTGAAAGAGCCGTGGCTCATGACCACGTTCGTCCCCGGAACCAAGAGGGCTTTGGCGGCAATTTCGATCAGCTCGACCGATCCGTTTCCGAGGATGACCTGGTCCTGCGCGACGCCGTAGTGGCGCGAGAGGGCCTGGCAAAGGTACAAGCCGCTGCCCTCCGGGTAGATGTGGACATTGTCCAGGAAGCGGCGCCCCGCCTCCAGCGCCTTCGGCGAGGGGCCGAATGGGTTTTCGTTGGAGGCCATCTTGACGGTGTTCGTGAGCCCAAGCTCTCTCTCCACCTCCTGTACCGGCTTCCCCGGCACGTACGGCGTCAGATTCTTTATGTGGGGCGGAGCCTCTATCTTCATCTTCACGTCACTTTCCCCCCGGCGCAAGGTTCCAGGCCCGCCGCCGCTCTCAGCGCTTCGGCCTCCTTGCGCTCCAACTCGCGCCAATGGCCGGGCTTCAAAGCGCCGATCAGCAACGGCCCCATGGCGACTCTCTTCAGCTTGATGACAGGGTGCTCTATCCTGAAGAACATTTCTCTCAACTGATTCTTGCGGCCTTCGCTCATCCTGACTTCGAGCCACGTGTGTTTCGTCTCTCTCGAAGGAATCCTCTTTATCTCGACGGGCAGCGTTCGCTTTCCATCGAGGACGATGCCGCGCTTGAGCCTGTCCAGCGCAGCGGGCTCCGGCGCGCCCTTGACCTTGAGGTGGTAAACCTTGTCCACCTTGAACCTCGGGTGAAGGAGGCGGAAGGTCAAGTCCCCGTCGTTGGTGAGCAGGATAAGCCCTTCGCTGTGGTAATCGAGCCTTCCCACCGGCACCAGCCCCTTGGCGCCGGGCGGAAGGTAGCCGCGAAGACAGGGCCTCCCTTCGGGGTCGTCAAGCGTGCTGACGATCTCCTTCGGCTTGTAGAGAGCATAATAGGATGAAAACTGTGGAAGCTTCAGCCGCGCGCCGTCGAGCTTCACAACGTCCCTTCCAGGCGCGACCAGCGTGGCAAGCTCCGTGACGACCGACCCATTCACCTGGACGCGTCCCTGGCGGATGAACTCCTCCGCGTGGCGGCGCGACGCCATGCCCGACCTAGCGATGTACTGGTTCAGCCTCAGGGCGCCGGACCGTGGCTCTTTCTCAGCCGCCATTTTCTTCGGCTCCCGGCTCGTCAATGCCGTCATCCCCGCGCTCCTCCGGCTCGCCCTCCGCTGATTCGGGGGCCTCCTCCTCGTGCGAAGAGGCTTCGGAGAAG
>DAHXMK010000166.1 GCA_027365515.1 Candidatus Aminicenantota bacterium | reverse complement strand
CGTCACCTTCGGCGGCGCCGCCAGCTTCGCCAACAGGTGGTTCTTGACCGGGTCAGCTTCGAAGACGACGGCGCCGTAAAACGGATTGGCGCCTCCTTCCGGCGCGGCCGGAGAATTAAGCGCCGCCTGGAGCGCCCGGCGGTTCTTGTAGGTGGCCTCCTTGGCCCACGTCATCTCCATCACCTTCTGGGGCCCGCCTTCAGGCGCGACTGCCAGAGCAAGCGTGCTTCCCGCCGGCACCGCCAGGGGGAAGTAGAGCTCCTCCGAGGAATAGAGCTCCGAACTGGCGCCGAATCCCTCCGCCGCCCGGACGAGGGGGGCGGGGTGCTCGATGTCACCGCTGCGGATCAGCGCGGGGCCGAGAACGCCGTACCCTACCAGTGCTGCGAAGAGAAGGCTGATCCCGACGCGGATGCCCATGATGGCGCCGGCGCCCACCATGATGAGGCTTCCCTCGAAGGAGATCGTCAGCCGGGCGAGGGGCATACCGAAAATCGAGAGCGAGGAGGGAACGAAAGTGGCCGGAATGGAAGGAAGGTAGTGCTTCCACTGCCAAGTCCCCCAATCCTTCATGACGTGGCCCTTGAAAAACCTGGGAACCCCGAGGACGCCGTCCCTCGACCAGGCGACCAGAAGCCCGAGCCCCATGGCCGAGAAGAGCGCCCGGGCCTTGCCGATCGCCTCCGTGCCCGCCTCGTGTATTCCCTTCAGCACCTCAGCCGTGGCCGTACCCGTGGGGAACCTCAGGTTCTCCACGTTGATCATCTGCCGCTTCATCGGGATGGCCATGAAGATGCCCAGCAGGAGGATGGTCGCGATCCAGAGCATGAGCTGCCACGCCGGAAGAACCATCCCCGAAACCATCATCAGCGCGGGGATGGCAGAGACGAGCCCCGCCGAGGAGGTATCGGCGCAGGCCGAGGCCATCGTCTGCAGGGTGTTGTTCTCGAGGATCGTGAGGTCCCGCCTGACCAGGAAGGGCAGGATCGTCCTCACGGCCTTGAAGACGGCGAAAGCCATGATCGCCGCCGTGATGGTGACGCCGAGCCCCCAGCCCGTCTTGAAGCCGACGTACAGATTCGAGAGCGAAAGGATCGCGCCGATCACCAGGCCGAGGATCAAGGTCCTGACGGTCACCTCGGGCTCGGAGCCGCCCTTGTACGTTTTCTCCAGCCACTCCCGTTCCCGCTCCTCGATCTCCCGCTCTTTTTCGCTCAGGGGCTCCGATGCCATGCGCGTTCCTCCTGCGAAGAAGGACATGATATGGTATATTTTCGCTTTGGCGCAAGCCTGTCGAGGAGAAGAGGATGAGCGAGTCGGCCCCCAACGCAGAAGAAAACAAGCCCAGCCCGTGGAAAGAAATAACGCAGCCTTTTATTGATCTTGTCCACTCGCCGAGGGCGCTGTGGGGAATCAACCTTCCCTACTTCTTCGAGGGGATGTGTTACTTCGGGATCCTCGGCTACCTCGCCATCTACTTCTCCGACTACGTCTTCAAGGGCGTCCCCAACGCCGACGTATGGTCCCACGACATGGTGGGCGTGCTCACGGCGGGCATCACCATCGCCATGCTCTTCCTGGGCTTCGTGCCCGACAAGTTCGGGGTTCGCAAGGCTCTCCTCGCCTCCTTCGTCATCATGGTGGTTGGGCGCGCGCTCATGTCGGTGGGGCCCTACATCGGCCTCCAGCCGGGCCTGTGGGGTCCCCTTCACCTGGCGACGCTGGCAGGCATCTTCTTCGTCGTCATCGGCTACGGCATGTACCAGCCGGCCGCCTACGCGGGCGTGCGGCAGTTCACCGACGAGAAGACCGCCGCCATGGGCTTCGCCATGCTCTACGCCCTCATGAACCTCGGGGGCTATATCCCGACCTATGCCTTCCTCATCCGGGACAAGGAGTTCCTCGGGTGGGACATCCCGGGAGTCTTCTGGGTCTACACCGCCTTCACCGGCGTCTCACTCATAGCCACGGCCATAATCCTGACGCGAAAGACCGAGGCCGATGCCCTCGCCAAGGCCAAGGCCCAACGGGGCGGGGCGGCCGAGGGAGTCAAGGACGAAACCAAGCCCGCCCGCGCCGCCCTGGACGAGAACAAAAAGGTGCCCGTCCACCTGTGGATATTCCTCGTGCTGGTGGAGGCTCTCTTCTATCTGATTCCATTCGGATGGCTCAAGTACGGGCTCTGGGGCCTCTCGGCGCTGGCCCTGGTCGTCCTGCTCGTTCTGCCGGCGGGAGCGCGCAAGCGCGTGCTTGTGCGGCTAGCCAATCACCCGCTGGGGGAGCCGAAGTTCTTCTTTTTCATCTTCGCGCTCATCCCCGTCCAGACGCTTTTCACCTACAACTGGTTCCTGATCCCCCAGTACGTTGAGCGCTGCTACGCCGACCTCCAGCCCCTGCACCTTTTGGGCATAAGCATCCCGCAGGACTGGATCGGCAAGTACTTCGAGGTCGCCTCCAATTTCAATCCACTGCTGGTCTTCATCGCGGTTCCCATCGTCACGGCCCTGACCTACAAGCGGAAGGTCTACAACATGATGATCCTCGGGACCTTTATCATGGCGGCGCCGTCGTTTCTCTTGGCACTGGGAACCAACGGCCTCCTTCTCTTCGCCTTTCTCTTCATCATGACCATCGGCGAATCAATGTGGCAGCCGCGCTTCCTCCAGTACGCCGCGGAGATCGCTCCCGAGGGAAGGACCGGCGAGTACATGGGCGTCGCGCAGTTGCCCTGGTTCCTCACCAAGGTTCTGGTGCCGCTGATCTACTCGGGGCGGATGATGGAGAAGTTCTGCCCGGCGGAAGGGATCAAGAGCCCGCAGACCATGTGGTTCATCTGCGGCTGCATCGCCATGGTCTCGACCGTCCTTCTTATCCTCGCGAAAGGATGGGTGGGCCGGGACTTCAAGACCAAGGCGTAACCGACACGCGCCCGCGAACTGTGTTGGCGACTACGATTTTTGAACTGTGGCGGCAGGTTAAGTTTTTCGATAGGAGAAGCAGACGGGCAAAGCGGCCGAACTTCTAACTTCTAACTTCTTACTTCTTACTTCTAACCTTGACGTCTGACTCTTTGCATGTGGCCTTAATGAGAAAGGCCCCCTTTTCAGGGGGCCATCGGTTTTTATTCCCGGCGACTACCTACTCTCCCACGCAGTTGCCCACGCAGTACCATCGGCGCCAAGGAGCTTGACTTCCGTGTTCGGAATGGGAACGGGTATTGCCTCCTCGCTATGGCCACCGGGAAATCCCAGTAATTTATATCAATCAGTGATCGGGTAACGCCTCGACGGTCTTTCGCAAAAAATGTTTATAGTCAAGCCTCACGGGTTATTAGTACGGCTCCACTGAACGTGTTGCCACGCTTACATGCGCCGCCTATCAACCTGGTCGTCTTCCAGGACCCTTCAGCCCTTTCGGGAGGGAGGCCTCATCTCTGGGAGGGCTTCGCGCTTAGATGCTTTCAGCGCTTATCCCGGCGTAGGCCACTACCCAGCACTGCCCCTGGCGGAACAGCTGGTACATAGGAGCTACGTCTATCCCGGTCCTCTCGTACTAGGGATGGAACCCATCAAGCCTCCTGCGCCCGCGACAGATAGGGACCGAACTGTCTCGCGACGTTCTGAACCCAGCTCACGTACCGCTTTAATCGGCGAACAGCCGAACCCTTGGGACCGGCTTCAGCCCCAGGATGCGATGAGCCGACATCGAGGTGCCAA
>DAHXMK010000151.1 GCA_027365515.1 Candidatus Aminicenantota bacterium | reverse complement strand
TTAGAAAGTTAGAAAGTTAGAGAGTAAGAAGGCAAACACCGCGCCTAGATGCGCCGCCGCCGGCCGCGCCGCCTGTGAATGTCTTGCATCCTTCACTTCTAAAGTCCCACGTCTAACTTCTCACAATCTTTTCTTCATGACCTTCCATCTTCGTGGTGAGAATTCTTTTCGCGAAGCGGCGGCGCCCATCGGCCTTTCGCTTCTCCCTTCCATTCCCGGCTCAATGGCCGGCGACGGGCTTGCCGAGCTTGCTGGCGACGAAGTCAATGCCGAAGCCGGCGGCCAGGGCGCAGAGAACCGCAAGGAGTCCGTAAAGCATCGGCCGGTTCTGTGCGAGGGAGGCCATCCATTCGGGGAAGCCCGTTTCGCGCACTTCGAGCGGCTCCATCGCCTGAGAAACGACGCTCCCGTTCTTGACCGCGTAAGCGGTCACCTCGTAGCGTCCCGGCGGCGCCTTCTTCGACCAGTCAACGTCAAGGGTGAACCTGGCGGGCCGGCCCTGCGCTTCATCAATCTTCACCGTCCCGGGCAGGAACCGGTAGATGCCCTGGCGCTCCTTCAGCTTGAAGAAGTCCTCCCTGAGCCGCTGCTGATCCATTTCCGGCGGGGCCATCTTCAGGTTCTTCATCACCGCCTCGGCATCGAGCTGGTAGTCGTCCGTGGCTTGCCGGCTCAAAAGGGTGGCGACCGGTTCTGAGCTGAAAACGAGGAGCAGGGACGGAACTCCAGATACGTGGACCTTTCCGCTGTTCACCCAGATTATGCCGGCGCGGGATTTGCGGTTGAGGCTCTCCTCCACCGACTCTCCTCTGATCGCAACCGCGATCTTCGATCCCGCTGGAGCGGTTCCCTCGACGTGGAATTTGGCGCCTCCGTAGAAGGCGCCCATCTCGATTAGTCGCGGCGAAATGGTGAAATCTGGTTTTGACCCCCCGGCTTCGTTCGGTTGCCGAGGAGTCTGCGCGAAAGCGAGGGCGAAGGCGAGCATTGCGGCGGCGGCAAGAGTCGAGCGTCTCATGTCAGTGCCCTTTCGCGTAGGAGAGAAGCACGTTCGGCGTCCACACCAGGCCGGCGGCCATCTTGATCATCACGATCAAAACTATCGAGGCCAGGAGTATCTTGAGCTGGTCGCCGTGGAGGAACTTGCCCACTCTCGCTCCAATTTGGGCGCCTATGGTCGAGCCGGCCATCAGGAGAAGCGCGAGGACCAGGTCAACGGTGTGGTTGCTCGTAGCCTGCATGAAGGTGACGCCGGCGGCCGTGAAGAGAATCTGGAAAAGGTCCGTGCCGACCGAGACGTGCATCGGAATTCTCAAGAGGTAGACCATCATCGGGACCATGATGAAGCCGCCGCCCACGCCCATGATCGCGGCCAGCATCCCGACTATGGAGCAGAGGAAGAAGGGGACGAGGACCGAGTGGCGCACGCCGGAGCGGGGGAAATCGGTTTGGAGCGGCAGCCTGTCGAAGAAGAGCCTCACCCTGCCAGGCCCATGCGCCTTCTGGGGGACCTGCTTGTGCCTGAGCGCCGAAAGGCTTTCGAAAAACATGTAGGACCCCACGCTTCCCAGGACCACGACGTAGGTAATCTGGATCACGAGGTCAGCGTTGCCCATCGCTCTAAGCGCTTTGATGATTTGAACTCCAGCGGCGCCGCCGGCGAGGCCGCCCAGAAGCAGGGTGATTCCCATCTTGATGTCAACGTTGCCGAGCCTGGCGTGAGCCGCAGCGCCGGATGACGAGGCCGCTACGATCTGGCATGAGTCCGAGGCGGCGGCCACCGTTGGCGGGATCCCGGCCATTATAAGTATCGGCGTCAGCAGGAAGCCGCCGCCCACCCCGAACATGCCGGAGAGGAAGCCGACCAGCGCGCCGGCGCCGATCAGAACGAAAATGTTGACGCTTATGCCGGCAACCGGCAGAAGTATTTCCATGACGCCCCCCTCTCCTCAAACGCCCCTTGAAGGCAGAAGCTCGTCCAGGTTGAGTCCCGTCACGCCCGTGACCTTCAGCGCCACTCTCTCGACTTCTCGACGGACGGCCATGCCGGCTATGGCGCCTCTGACCGCCACCTGTCCCTTTTGGGCCATGACTTCCACTTCAAGCATGCTTGTCTCCTGGTCCATCACGAGGCCGGCGCGGACGCGGCTCGCCAGAGCCAAGTCCTCCATCGTCTGGATGGAGGCCGGCGTCTCCTCGAAGCACTTCAACTTGGCCATTGACGCGAGGATTTCGCACGCCTCCCTGATGTCAACCGATTCGAGATTGATCACGACGTCATAGAGGGAAGGGTCCCCCCAGTCCACGCCGTATAGGTATTGGGTCCACTTGCGCCTGTCGGCGTCCATCTTCTGTATGTAGGCGAACGCCTCAGGCCGCGACAGCTTCAGCCTGTCCTGAACCATGCTGGTCCTGAATTCCAGAGGGGCGACGATTCTCGAACGCAGCACGTGGCTTACGCCGCGCAGGAGAAGGTGGCCGGCGTTGCCGTGGTAAACGGCCTTCCCGGCGCGCACCTCTTCGGCCAGCGCCGCTTGGAAGAGGGTCAGATAAACGTACTTTTTATGGCCGAAACGGTCCCAGAAGGTGGGCGCCTTCTGTAGCGCGTCCCTCAGGTCCTGCTGGGAAACGCCGTAAGCGGCCGCCTTCTCGACGATTACGTCCCGATCAATGCATCGGTAGCCCAAGGTGTCGGCGAGACACTCCGCGAGAATTTTTCCGCCGCTGAAAGAGCCTCTGGATATCGTTATTATGGCCATGCGTCCTCCCCGGGCGGCCGTCCAGCCGCTTGACCCCGCCTAAATCGGTGCCGCTTCCAGAAGCTGCGAATCGCCTGGTTGAGAGTTTTTAGCGCGCGCCGGCGGCGGCACCATAGCTGCCTGCTGGACAAGCGCGTCGAATAGCTTATCCCTCGACCTCCAAGTTCTGCGGTTGAAGCGGAAGGTGAACTCGTCCAGGCAGTAGTCAAGGTAAGCGCACTGCACGCCGTTCTGGTGCGTCTTTCTAAGCCACTGGTCCATGAGTTGCGAGACCTTCGACGTCTGGACGAGCCGAGGCTCCCCTTTGCCCGCGCCTTTGCGAATGGCCACGTGCTTGTAACCCAAGGCGCCGAGGCCGCCGAAGCCGCTCCATCCGTCCGTCAGGACGGTGCTTCCGGCCTCGACCTCCTGCTGGACGACCTTCTCGAGCTCGGAGGCGGAGGCGTTGGGTATTCTCCTCAGCCTGATCCTGCCAATGCGGTTGCCTTCGCTCTGGACCACCGCCACGACGAGGTTCTTCCCCTCGGCGCCGCGCCCGCGCTTGCCTGGCCGGTGGCCACCCATGTACATGACGCTCACCTCTATCACCCCGCCGAGGCGGTCCCTTCCCGGCCGAACCATGGCGGCGCGGAGCTTGTGCATCCAGGCCCAGGCCGTGTGGTAGCTGCCCAAGTTGAGCTCCTTCTGGAGTCCCAAGGCGCTGATCCCGAAGCGGGCGTGAGTGACGTGCCACATCGCCTTGAACCAGACCATGAGCGGAGTGCGGGAGCCGTGAAATATCGTGCCCGCCGTCAAAGAAGCCTGATAGTCGCACTTGGAACAGCGGTAGAGATCGCGCTCGACCCACCACGCCTGGTCATGTCCGCACTTCGGGCAGACGAATCCTTTCGGCCACCGCAATTTGATAAGGAAGTCGCGGCAACTAGCCTCGCTCTTGAATCTGTCGCTGAATTGCATCGCCTCTTCGCCCGTCTCCGGACGCCCCCCGTTGCCGACAATGTAGGTCAAATTTCTCTCTTTGGCAAGTGCATAGCCAGCCCGCCTTGTCCTGCCATATGCATTTGGTTCTCCCATGAGCGCCGCGCGCCGGCGCGCAAACCCCATGACTGTTGGCCCTATCCGGCTGGGTGTGCTAAAGTGCATTGATATATAAGCATTTATCGGAAGCAGGTGCCGCAGAATCAAAGCTGGGCCCTGGATTGGGCCAATGGTCAATACGGCCACAAGCAGGCCCGGCGGAGCTGTAAGAGGAGAGCCAGGTGCATAAAGGCGGGGCGATTATTAGGCCTCAAATACCGCTTGTTTCAAGGCCGCGAAGATGCGGCCTGCCGTGCTGTGCGTCTTTTCACCCAGCGTTTTAGAGGCTTTCGCAAAAGCATTGTTCCCGTTATTGATGGTAGCTATATTAGCCAGCGTGGCGTTTGTTTTTACCGGAATTAGCCTTATTCCGGCAGAGCAGGAGAAGAGGAAACGGCGATTTCACACGTAAAAAGCGGGGGCGCTGCGAAAGCCGCCAAAGGAGGTGAGACTCTTAGCAGATTGGATTTCCAGTCCACGGCCGACGGAAACCTAAACGGCCCGTCGCCAACCCTTTAGATACCGTTCTTGTAGGAGGTGTGGTAATGCCGAGCTACGTGAACCCAGAGAAATGCGACGGGTGCAAGGCGCTGGACAAGACAGCTTGCCAGTACATTTGCCCCAACGACCTCATGGTCCTTGACAAGGACAAGATGAAGGCCTTCAACCGCGACGTCTCGATGTGCTGGGAGTGTTACAACTGCGTCAAGATCTGCCCCACGCAGGCCATCGAAATCCGTGGCTATGCCGACTTCGTCCCCATGGGCGCCCAGGTTACTCCTCTGCGCTCCACCGATTCCATCATGTGGACGGTGAAGTTCCGCAACGGGATGCTCAAGCGCTTCAAGTTCCCCATCAGGACCACTCCCGAAGGCCAGGCCGTTCCGGACGGTGGCTTTGAGACCAAGGGCGACCTCAACAGTCCAGAGCTTTTGGGCGAGCCGGCGTCCCTTCGTCTTCCAGCAGTCTTCACTTTGAAGAAATAAGGGGGAGCTACCGATGGCTAACTTTGAAAATGTTGTCGTGGAAACTGACCTGCTGATCCTCGGCGGCGGCATGGCCGCCTGCGGGGCGGCGGTAGAGGCGGCCCATTGGGCCAAGAAGAACGGCTTGAAGGTGACCCTCGTTGACAAGGCCGCCATGGACCGCTCCGGCGCCGTCGCGATGGGCCTTTCGGCCATCAACCAGTACGTTGACCTCACGACGGGCAAGAACAGCGTCAAGGACTACGTGGATTACGTCCGCAACGACCTCATGGGCGTCACCCGCGAGGACCTCGTCGCCAACATCGCCCGCCACGTTGATTCCACCGTCCACCTCTTCGAGAAGTGGGGCCTGCCCATCTGGAAGGACGAGCAGGGCAACTACGTTCACGAAGGGCGCTGGCAGCTCATGATCAATGGCGAGTCCTACAAAGTGATCGTCGCCGAAGCGGCCAAGAACGCGCTCCTCCAGAGCGGCGTCGGCCAGATCATCGAGCGCGTATTCGTCGTCGAGCCCCTGATGGACGGCAACCGCGTCGCCGGTGCAGTCGGCTTCTCGGTCAGGGAAAACAAGTTCTACATCTTCAAGTCAAAGGCAACCATGGTCGCCATGGGCGGCGCAGTCCACGTCTTCAAGCCGAGAAGCACCGGCGAAGGCCTCGGCCGCGCGTGGTATCCGCCGTGGAACTCCGGCTCCTCGGCCTACTTCACCATCAAGGCCGGCGCCGAGATGACCTGCCAGGAAGTCCGCTTCATCCCGGTCCGCTTCAAGGATGCTTACGGCCCGGTCGGCGCGTGGTTCCTGCTCTTCAAGTCCCGCGCCACCAACGCGATGGGCGGAGAGTACATGGTCGAGCGCAAAGCTGAGCTCGAAAAGTGGGGCTCTTACGGCCGCGTGAAGCCGATTCCCGCCAACCTGCGCAACTACCTCGGCATGTTGGACTGCAACGAAGGCAAGGGCCCGATCTTCATGAGAACCGAAGAGGCCATGCAGAAAATCGCCGACCAGTACAAGGACGACGAGAAGGCCTACAAGAAAAAGGTGAAGGAACTCGAGTCCGAGGCGTGGGAAGACTTCCTCGACATGACCATCTCCCAGGCCATACTCTGGGCCGCGTCGAACGTCCAGCCCGAGCAGCGCAGTTCCGAAATCGCCGCCGCCGAGCCTTACTTCATCGGCTCGCACTCCGGCGCGTCGGGCGCTTGGGTTTCCGGTCCGGAAGATCTCCAGACCAGCGAAACCAAGGGCGAGTACTTCTGGGGTTATTCCAACATGGCGACCGTCAAGGGCATGTTCTGCGCCGGCGACGCGTCGGGCGCTTCATCCCACAAGTTCTCCTCCGGCTCGCACGCCGAAGGCCGCATAGTGGGCAAGGCCGCCGTCAAGTTCATCGTCGAGAACAACACGATGCCTAAGGTTGACATGGCCGACGTGGAAAAGAAAAAGGCCGTCATCCTGAAGCCCCTCGACACTTACGAACAGAACAAGAACGTCACCACCGACCCGGAAGTCAACCCGAACTACATCAAGCCGAAGATGCTTCAGACCC
>DAHXMK010000141.1 GCA_027365515.1 Candidatus Aminicenantota bacterium | reverse complement strand
GCCATTGACAACGCGACGCTGATCAAGAACATAGAGACGCTCTTCGAGGGATTCGTGAAGGCCTCGGTGACGGCTATCGAGCAAAGAGACCCGACGACATCGGGCCATTCGCTCAGGGTCTCGATCCTGACGACGGAGCTGGCGAGGGCCGTGAACCGCTCCGACGAGGGACCTTTCGCCACCGTCGAGTTCACGGAGAAGCAGCTCAAGGAGCTTCGCTACGCTTCGCTGCTCCACGATTTTGGAAAGGTGGGCGTAAGGGAGCAGGTGCTCGTCAAGGCGAAAAAGCTCTACCCGCAGGATTTGGAAAGAATTTTGACCCGCCTTGAAATGGCCAGGGTCTGCGGCGAGAGGGAGGAGCTCCATCGCGAGGTCGAGCTCTTGAAGTCGGGAGGCTGCGGAGACCCGGTCAGGATTTCCGTCCTCGAAGAGGCGATCGCCAGGAAGGACGAAGAGCTGAAGGGGTTCGAGAACGTTGTGCTGCGGGCGAACGAACCTTCCGTCCTGCCCGAAGGCGACTTCTCCGCCCTCCAAAAAATAGCGGCCAAGGCCTTCCCGGCTTCCAGCGGCGAGCTCAAGCCCCTGCTGGAGCCCGAGGAGGTCCGCGTGCTCTCGTTGCGCAGAGGGACGCTGACGGACGAGGAGAGGCTCGAAATCGAATCGCACGTCACCCACAGCTTCCGCTTTTTGAGCGAGATTCCCTGGACGCCTGAGCTCAAGGAGATACCCTCGATAGCGTATGCCCATCACGAGAAGCTGAACGGCAAGGGCTACCCGCGGCGCCTCACCGCACCGGACATTCCGATCCAATCAAGAATGATGGCGATAGCCGATATTTTCGACGCCCTCTCCGCTTCCGACCGGCCTTACAAGCGGGCGGTCCCGATTGACAAGACGCTGGCCATCCTAGAGGCCGAGGCGCTGGATGGAATGCTCGACGCCGAGCTGGTGAAGCTCTTCATCGCAAGCAAGGTCTATGAGAAGACGCTCCACTTGAGAAACGTGACGGTGGAATCGGCCGGGCGGCAGTGAGCCCGGGGAAGGAGAATTTTTATGAGAGCAACGTTGGTTCCGCTGATGCTCGCCCTTCCGCTCCTGTTCATGGCCGGGACAAAACCCGCCGTCTATGGCGAGCGCTCGGATGGCCAGGCCATTGACATCCAAGTCGGCGACACTTTCGAAGTGGCGCTTCCCGAAAATCCTACGACCGGCTTTGGCTGGGAGGTCACTGAAGGCCTGGGAGATGTCATCGAGCAGGATGGCGTGCCGCGATACGCGCCGGACCGTTCAAACCCGCATATGACGGGCGGTGGCGGAATCATCGCCTTCCACTTCAAGGCGGTTGCCGCAGGCACGGCCGAGCTCAAGCTGGCCTATCATCGCAAGTGGGAGACGGAGACGCCTCCGGCCAAGACGTTCCACATGACGGTCAAGGTCTCTCCCGAATCCGGCGATTGATCTCGGCCGGTCGGCCGCTGCTGGGAGAAAGAAGGACGCGGCCGGAAAAATTTCTCCGCCTCGCCGCGTCCCGCTTTCTTTCTTCGCCTCAGCCGACGATCGCTTCAATATCTATTGAAATCTCGACGTCGTCGCCGAGCATCACGCCGCCCTGGTCGAGCGTCTGGTTCCAGACGATCCCGTAATCCTTGCGGTTAAGCGAGGTCTTGATCGAGAAGCCGGCACGCTCGTGGCCCCACGGATCCTTGGCCGTGCCGTTGAAGGCGACGGGCAGCGTGATCTCCTTGGTTACGCCGTGCATCGTGAAATTGCCCGTCACGTCGTACTGATTATTCCCCTTGGAAACGATCTTTGTGCTGGTGAAAGTTATCTTCGGATACTTCGCGACGTCGAAGAAATCGGCCGAGCGAAGGTGGTTGTCCCTGGCAGCTATCCTCGTATCTATGGAGGCCGCGTCAATCGAGAAGCTGACCGATGACAGATCGGGTTTTGACTGGTCGGGAACGGTGATTGTCCCTGAAAACCCGGTGAAGTCGCCGGTCACTCTCGATATGAGATGGCGGATGCTGAATTCCACGACGGAATGGGCAGGGTCAACCTTAAGGGTCGCGGCTTTTGGAGCGGTCTGAGCCCAAAGGGCCGCCGAGCACAAGACTAGGAATCCCGGCAAGAGCAAGCTTCGTACTTTCATCGTTTTCTCCTCCGGCTACAGTAACAAGGCAGCGGCGCCATTTCTTCCAACGGCTTCGGGGACGTCCGGCCATTCCACTACAGGCCGAGTCCGTGTTAAAGTTTTGGCGGGGAAGGAACAGGGATGGCCGAGCTGATATTTAAATGCCCAGCCTGCGGCTTCGCTCACAAGATAGACGGCGAGCGCGTCCCGCCGGCCGGGATAAACGGCAAGTGCCGCGGCTGCGGGGCATCCATCATCGTCTTCAAGGACGGCCGCGTCGAGACCGCTAAAGCACCAACGCCATCGCCGCCTGACGGCGGCCCGCCGCAGCCGCGAGAAACCTCTTCAAAGCTTGAACCACCGAAGGAGACGGCGCCAACTCCCGCGATGGTTCGGTTCAGATGCCCATATTGCGGCGCCGCCGGCGAACGCACCCTCGACGGCATAGCTAAAGATGGGATCGTTGCGGCGTGCGGCACCTGCGTCCAGCTCTTCCGCTTATTCCCCGACGGGCGCGCCGAGGAGACCGAAGAGGAACAGGCGTCTCGGCCGTCCCCCACGGCAGCCCCCCAATCCGCCCAGCCGCCCGCCGCCGGCTCTGGAGGCCCCATCATCCAATATTCATGTCCCTTCTGCGGCGCGCCTCATGAGATGGAAAAGGCAACCGTGCCGGCTTCTGGGGCCGAGGTCGTCTGCCGGATGTGCGTCATGAGCTTCACCATTTTTCCCGACGGGCGCGCCGAGGTTCCAAATGACGTTGGAGGACCAAAGGCGGATCAGCCTCCTCCGCCCCCCAAGACGGCCAAGCAGGACGGCACTATCCTTTTTCTATGCCCGTTCTGCGGCAAGGAAATCAGGGTTTCAAGAACCAAGGTCCCGCCGAATGGAGCGCGCGGGAAATGCTCCGGCTGCCAGGCGAGGCTGCGGCTGATGCCAGACGGCAACGTGGAACTTGATTCAATCCACGGCGAGGCCCAGCCGAAGGCGCCTGACGCCGCCGCGCCGGTAGAAGGCGAGCAGGAGCCGGCCAAAGCGGAAAGCCTCGGGGATATTGACAACTGCTACGCCCATTCCGGCGAAATCCCTAGCCGCTCATGTTCCGAGTGCCATCGCTACCTGTGCGACAAGTGCGTCTCGCCGAAGAGGATTGACGGGCAGATCAAGCCGGTTTCGGTGTGCGCCGCTTGCGGCGGCGTGGCGCCACTTCTTCCAAAGCGCGTCCGCTGGACGCCCTTTTACATGGACATGCCGAAAGTTTTTTCGGCGCCGGTCGCGTCGGGAGCGCTGTTGTATTTCGCCGTCATGGCGGGAATGCAGGTCCTCAAGCTCTTTTGCTGGGCCTTTTCCGCGGCCGGCCTGATACCGTTCATGCTTCTCACCGTCTGCCAGTGGGTCTTTTACCTTGAGGTCGTGCGGGACGTCGCGGGCGGTTCCTACGATTT
>DAHXMK010000115.1 GCA_027365515.1 Candidatus Aminicenantota bacterium | reverse complement strand
CCTCCGGGCCATCCCCGGCTTTTTGACTTTCCGCCCAGCCGACGCTAACGAAACGGCGGCCGCCTGGCGCTGCGCCCTTGAAGCCAAAGGCCCCGCGGCGCTCATCTTGACGCGCCAAAACCTGCCGGTCCTGGACGCTTCGTCGCTGCCAGTCAGCGACGGCGTGCCGAAGGGTGGCTACGTTCTGGCCGATGCGAAGGGGGGCGGGCCCAAGGCGGTGATCGTAGCCTCAGGATCCGAGGTGAACCTGGCGCTTCAAGCGCAGAAGCTTCTAGCCGAAGAGGGCATTCCGGCAAGGGTGGTCTCGGTGCCGTGCCGGGAACTTTTCATGGCACAAGCCAAACCATACAGGGACGGAGTGATACCTCCGGAGCTGCCCGCTTTAGCCGTGGAGATGGCCGCCCCGATGGGGTGGCGCGAGATGCTTGGCCCGAAGGGCGAAGTGATGGGCATAAACCGTTTCGGCGCGTCGGCCCCAGGGCCCGAGGTCGCCGCAAAACTCGGCTTCACGCCGGAAGCGGTGGCCAAGAGGCTTCGCGCGATGATCTGAGAAAGCCATCAAGGCTTTGAAGCACGAAGAGAATAAGAGGCGGAAACACGGCCACGACTAAGGCGCGCGGGCGCCGAGAAAGGGACGCCGTGGCGGAAAAAAATTCAGTGCGGCCGCTGGCCCTGGCGCTGAGCGTTCTTATGATCGCCGTTTACGTCGCGCTCTACTCTGGCGGTTCCGCGATTCTCCTGCCAAAAGGATCGTGGCCTGGCAACGTGGTCCCGTCCTCGCTTTGGGAATGGCTTTTCGAAGCCGGAACGCTGGCGGCGCTTCCTCTCTGCGCGCTCATGGCGCTGAGAAAAGCCAAGCTCGCAGGGGCTTTCCTTCTCCTGGCGTCGGCCGCCGCCTCCATCGGCCTCGCCATCCACGCGGGCCCGCGCCTCTGGCTCTACTTCACCGGCTTCCTCATCGCCGTGATGCCGCAGTGTCTGATAGCTTACTTCTTGATGCGGGAACGGAAACCGAAGAGAGCGGCCTCGGCGGCAAAAGCGACCCGCAGGCGCTGAGAAGCGCCTGCTTCCGGATGGGACAAAGACTCCCGCGTCCCTAAAAAGGCCAGCCTATTTCTTTCGCCAATCCTTCGGCAATAAGCCGAGCGCCTCGGCCATGGCAGTGGCGCGCAGGGCGCGCTTGACGACGGGCGGGTCAATCATCTTGGAGCCGATGGAGACTACGCCGATCCCCTTTTGTTGGGCCTCCTCGAAGGCGAGGACTATTCTCTTCGCCTTCTCGGTCTCCTCTTGTAACGGCGCAAAGGCTTCGTGAACGACCGGCACCTGGCGCGGGTGGATGCATCCCTTGCCCTCGAAGCCGAGCCCTTTCGCTTCGAGGCAGGCGGCCTTCAGCCCCTCCATGTCGTTCACGTCCGAAAAGACGGTGTCTATTGGCGTGACGCCGGCGGCCCTCGCGGCGTTGACGACTACCGAACGCGCCCAGAAGGACTCTTTTCCCTCGAGCGTCCGCTGGGCGCCGATGTCGGCCGTGTAGTCCTCGAGGCCTATGGTGAGCGCGACGACGTTGGGGCAGGCCGAGGCGATGTAGGCCGCCTCGAAGCAGCCGAGCGCGCTTTCGATGATTGGCATGAGGAGGCAGGGCTGCTTCAATCCCGCCTCCTTCCTCAGCTTCTCGGCGCGGCCGTCAACCGAGCGCACCGCCTCGGCAGTCTCGGTCTTGGGAATCAGGATGACATGGACGTTCTGCGGTACGACGGCCTCGATGTCCAAGACGCCCCTTTCGCCCTGGTTGATCCTCACCATCCTTTCGGCCTTGCCGAAGTCAACGGCGCGCAGGGCGTTTCTGACGAGAATGCGGGCCGCGTCCTTTATCGCCGTGTTGTTCGACGGGCCGAGGTCGGCCGAGCCGCCGAAAAGATTCGGCAAGACAGGCGCCAGCGCGTTGATCACCTTGCCCGAGGCGACGCGGGTGGCTATCGCTCCATCTTCAGGCTTGAAAGCGGGAAGGCTGCCGGCCCAGCCGGAGGGCAGCTTTCCAGCA
>DAHXMK010000103.1 GCA_027365515.1 Candidatus Aminicenantota bacterium | reverse complement strand
CAAATACGAGAAGTACCGCGAGGAATACCGCGCCGGAGAGGCGATGCTCTGCCTGGACGAGCTTTCGTTCGGGACTTTCCTCGAACTCGAAGGGCCGCCCGAGGCGATAGAGACGCTCGCCGGCGCGCTCGGCCTGGACCGCGCCACGTTCAACAAGCGCTCTTACGCCGACCTCTACGCGGAGCACTGCCGCAAGCTCGGCAAGCCATTCGGAGACATCACCTTCGAGGAAAGGCCCGATGCAAATCCGTGAAGCGGCCGTCCTCTGCGCGGGGCTGGGCACAAGAATGCGCCCCATCACGGAGGTCGTCCCCAAGCCGTGCATCCATTTCATGAACAGGCCGGTTCTTCACTGGATACTGGACGGGCTGGCCGCCGCCGGCGTCGGGCGCGTCTTCATCAACCTTCACCACAGGGGCCAGGACGTGGTCGCCTGCGCCAAAGCGCACGGCGGCGGGATGGACCTGCGGTTTTCCCAGGAACCTGAAATTCTCGGCACGGCCGGCGCCTTCTGGCCGATGCGCGGGCTTTTCAAGGGCGAGGCTTTCTTCGTCGTCAACGGCGACGTTTTCTGCGACCTTCCGCTCGCGGCCCTGGCGGCGAGGCTCGAAAAGGCCCCTGACGCCCTGGCCGTGCTCGCCGTAAGGCAGATGCCCAAGGGCGCGCCTTACACGCCGCTCCAGTGCGACGCGCGAGGAGTCCTCAAGGAATTCGGGCGCGGCCCGAGCCATTTCACCGGCGTCTATGCGGCGAGGCGCGAACTGCTCGGCCGCATTCTTGGGCCAGGGCCGAAGGAGCTGGTGAGCGACCTTCTGCGGCCCCTCCTTCCGTCCGGCGTGGTTCGCGTTCTCAAGCACGAAGGCCGGTGGAGCGACCTTGGCACGCCTGGCTCGTTCCTCGAAGCCTCGATGGCGGCTCTCGGCGAGATGGTGCGATCTTCCATGGCGCTCCCCACGGAAAGCCACCTGGAAAGCCGCGACGGATTTCCGATCCTGAGGCACGACCGCGCGTGGGTCTCGCGCGACGCCACGATGACCGGCCCGGCAATTTTCGGGGAAGGAGTACGCGTCCAGGCGAGGTGCCACGTCGGCAACACGGTTCTTCTGCCCGGAACGCTCCTCGAAGAGGGCGAGCGGCTGGAAAAGATGATCGCCTGCGGCGACCTCAGAGTCCCAGCGGCGTTTTAGTTCCACTGATCATCAATGTTCTGGGATTTGGCCAGGCTCGGGAATTTCAAGGTCGCGGCATATTTTTCGAGCTATGAACTCGTTGATCTACCGGTGCCTCGGAACGCTTGAACTCTTGCGCTTTGATGGATTGACAAAGATGCTATGGTTCGCTCCTTCACGCTGAAGACTGCATCCGTAATTCTCAAGATGGCGAACGAGGTCAATTCTTTTCAAGCGGAGAGAGCCATCCGTTCGCGAATGACTTCGGTGCCTTTGATGTCTTCCTCCGCCAACGCGCGATTGGCATCAAGCACCATCTCAATCGCTTCTTCGAGATTCGCGCGGGCCTCTTCCAAAGTGGCACCCTGGCTGTTGGCGCCCGGAAGTTCTTCGACAGAGGCAATGTACCCCTCCGGCACCGCGCGAAAGACGGCTGTAAATTGGATCTTCATACAGGTACCTCCGAAGGCAATAATACAGCCACACTGCAACGCGCGCAAGCCTCTGGCGATTGTTTGCCGAATGTAGAAAAAAAAGGGGCGAAGTCGCTGCTCCGCCCCTTTCTGTCGCAGAGAGTGGGACTTTTATTTCCCGTGCTTCTGGAAGTATGCCTGCGAGCCTTGCGGATCGGGCTTCATCGTGTCGTCGCCGGGCTTCCAGTTCGCCGGGCAGACTTCTCCTGTCTTCTTGACGGTCTGCACCGCCTGGAGCGAGCGCAAAGTCTCGTCAACGCTGCGCCCTATTCCAAGGTTGTTTATGGTCGCGTGCTGGATTATCCCCTCGTCGTCAATGATGAAGAGGCCGCGAAGCGCCACTCCGCCTGACA
>DAHXMK010000076.1 GCA_027365515.1 Candidatus Aminicenantota bacterium | reverse complement strand
TCCCAACAAGGGCGCTCAATGGGTGAAAGCTCGGTACTTTCATTCCATCGGTTCTGCCACCTGGGTGTTTGCCGTCGATACTGGAAAACGTTCCAATTCGGGAGAAACCCTCTGGCGTCGGCTCGTCCGCACCACGGCAATCCCGGTTCGACGCCTTGTGAAGGTTCAAGCGGAAGCCAATCCGTTTGACCCGGACTGGTACGAATACTTTGAAGACCGGGCGTTCTTCAAAAAGTTCGGCATCCATCGCCAGGAAGCAGGGATTAAACCGTCGTGACTGGCTGGTCCTGCTCGCGCAGGGCTTCGTCGCGGCTCGAGCCGTATGAACCGAAAGGTTCCCGTACGGTTCCAAGGGGAGAGGGTGGCCGCAAGGCCATCCTCTTACCCGACTACTTGAGTCAATACTTGAGTCAATACTTGAGTCAAGAATACGCGTTGGACGCCTTAGTCGAGTATGCGGCGGTGCCCGATGATCCTCATCGCGAAGTGCCCAACCCGGTCTGGGCGGCCCTCGACGCGAAGCGGCGCCAAGCCTACGCGCAATTGGAGCGGCTCCAAGCCGAATACGGCCTGGAGGCATTCACCAATGAGGAAGAGCAACGCCGCACCATGCGCGGGTTCAAGATCGCCCAGAGCAAGCTCGGCCAGAGGCTCGGCCGGGCTTGGGAGCAGGTCCAACAACTGCTCAAACGCCGCGCCGCCGTGCCGCGTCGCGTGCCCGTCCAGAGCTTGACCGAGGAGCCGGTTGTGAAGCTGGCGCCGGAGCGAAAGCATCTGACCAATGTGATCAAGATCGCAGCCTATCAAGCCGAGAGCGATTTGCTACGGTTGGTCGCCCCGCACTACCGCAGAGCGGGGGACGAAGGGCGTACCCTGATCCAGTCGGCTCTGAGCAGTGCGGCGGATCTGGAAGTCACTCAAACCGAGTTGCGTGTGACCCTGGCTCCGCGGAGTTCACCCCATCGCACTCGTGCTATCGCGGCACTCTGCGAGGAACTCAATCGGGCCAGCGTCTGCTTCCCGGGTTCCCATTTGCGCCTCCGTTACGCAATTCGAGGGACCCATTGAGGAAAAAAAGCGGACATTTTCGCATCGTGGTATGTCAGGAGTTCTGGAATCTGTTGTGCGCTCATAGACCGAATTCCTCCAGGGTTGATGCCAAGCCGTCCTCGTCGTCGCCAAGCATTTCAGCCGGTGCAGACTTCAAGGCCGCCTTGTCTGGATCAGGTTTGGCGTCCTTCGGGCAGCATGGACAGCGCACCACGTTATAGACTGAGGCGCCGAATTCATATCCGGCCGCCTTGAACTTCTCCCGATACGGGCTGGAGAGCCGTTCGCGACGAGAGAGACCTCGCCACGCTTCGGCTTCCTCCGGGTCGAGATCGGTCTCGAAGATGGCGTCGTGCCGCAGATGGAATACATCCCACGGCTCGCCGCACGTTGAGCAATGAAGGTCCATGGCTCCCCCTATATGTTCAGGGCCTCTTCGACCGCGATCTCCCCTTCGAGGAGGGCCACGGCTTCATCAATCTCCCAGGACGTAAGGTCCCAGCCATGATGCGGCAGTCTTGCCACGACCGCCCATTTGAACTCCTGGTGGAGCCTGACCGCCCTTTCGTCATCGCCCAGGTGATCGGCAAGCAGGGCAAGCGCCAGTTGCGCCGGCCCGCTGCCGCCATAGCTCCATTCGAAGCCGCCCGGCCAGTGGCTCCAGAGGTCGCGCCGCGGATTAAGCGGACGGCGATTCACGGTCACTCGGGCCGTCATGCCGTACTTGCGCCTGCCGCGATATATTTTCGAGGCCGAGCCGGCGCGGGCTTGTGGACTCCCAACGGGTAAAGAAGAAACCTGTGAATCGGACATGGGAACACTCCTTTCTCAAAGGTGTATGTGATTGGTTGGAACAAAGCCGACAGCGGAAGCCGCGGCCTCCGGAGCCATATTATCATGAATGAAAAACCTGCCCAGGGGAGCAGGTGTGAATATTGGGCGCGGATTTCAGGGCGGCGTTTGGAGGCCCGCCCGAGCGAACTAGG
>DAHXMK010000064.1 GCA_027365515.1 Candidatus Aminicenantota bacterium | reverse complement strand
CTCGCCGACGCCCTCGGCGGCGGTTCTCGCGATGAAGCCGCCCGCTCCGTCGCCCTTGATCTTTTTCACCGCCGTCTTCAGGCGCGTGCGCTCCGCGCCGCCGATCTTTCTCGAAACGCCCACGTGGTCGGTGTTGGGCATGAAGATCAGGTAATGGCCGGGAATTGAAATCTGCGTGGTGAGGCGGGCCCCTTTGGAGCCGATCGGCTCCTTGCTTACCTGCACGAGGATCGGCTGGCCTTGCCTCAAGTCCTTTACGCCGGCGCTCTTGTAGTTGATGACGCCAAGCTCCTCCTCCTCGACGTCGTTCAGCGGGCCCATGTCCCCTTCAAAAAGAAACCCGTCCCGGTCGAGCCCGACGTCAACGAAGGCGCTCGCCATTCCGGGCAGGACGCGGCTCACTTTGCCGACGTAAACGTTTCCGACCAGCCCCTGAAGGTGGCTAGGTTCCTGGAAGTATTCGACGAGGTGGCCGTCTTCGAGCACCGCCACGCTCGTCTGCCACCGGTCTTTCCTGACGAGGATCTCCTGCTTCAAAGCCTTGCTCTCCGGTGGTCCGGGCCGCTGATCAGGACCGTCCTGCACATCTCGTGGAGCCTGGAGCGGGTCCTTGTGCCGATCCTGTCTTCTAGCGAGAGCTCGCCGGAGCGGTCGGGCTGGTCCAGGTAGTTGCTGGTGAGCAGCGTGGGCCTCTGCTCGTTGTAGCGCTGGCTGACGAGGTAGTGGAGCGTGTCCTGCGCCCACGGCGTGGAGACGCAGCCGAGCTCGTCAATGAGCAGAAGGGGCGACTCGACGAGCGGGGTAAGGATGTCGTACTCAGTCTCGTCCGCGCCGGGCTTTCCGTAGGTCGAGCGGATCTCGCGGTAGAGGTCGTTCAGGTCAACGAAGAGCGCCGGCATTCCCTTCTTGATAAGGACCTCCTGAAGGACGGCCACGGCGAGGTGCGTCTTGCCCACTCCGCACGGCCCCATGAACAGAAGGCCGTTGGGCCCTTCGCCGAAAGCCGGGTACTCCTCGGCGTAGCGGCGCGCCACCAGGAGCGCCTCCTCCTGGTTGCAATCCTTCGCGGGCTGGAAAGTCTCGAAAACGTAACGGTCGCCGTAGCGCTGAGGAATGGCCGCCCGCCCTATCAACGCGGTGGCCCTCTCCGGCTTTCGGCAGGCGCAGGGGCGGGCGTAGAGCTGTCCCTGTTTCTCCTCGACGACGTAGCCGGTGCCGCGGCATTCTTTGCAGTTCTTTCTCACTTCAGGCCCCCGAACCGGCCCCGCCGCCGGCCTTTTTCGGCACCAGGAGACGGGACCAGACGACGTAGGCGATTAAGCCGGCCAGCATGACGGAGACGGCCGCGCCCAGCCATATCTGGTAGAAGTGATACATCGTGGCGATCTCGCCGTAGCCCCGGCCCGCCGAATAGCCGAGCGCCGCCAGGAATGCGGCGAAGAGAAAATTCCCCGCCAACGCCGCGAGCGCGACCGGGCCCGCGGGAAGGCGAAGCAGGCCAGCGACCGGGAAGAAGAGCGTCCGTATGTACGGCACGAAACGGTTGACAACGAGAGGCCAGACGCCCCATTTCCCCAGCAGGGATTGGACCTTGGCGACGGCGCCGGCCATCCTCGTGCTCTTGAGAAGCATTCCGCCGAAGCGCCGGCCCCACAGGTAGGAGACCATCGCGCCGCCCGTGCCGCCCGCCGTTATCAAGCTGACGGCAAGAAGCCAGGAGCCGTGGTGAATCCCAACGTAGAAAACGCTGCCCAGAAGGGCGGCGTCGCCGGGAACGAGCGGAATCAGATACTTGACGCAGGCGGCCATTGTCATCACGAGGTAAGCCCACATCAGCCCCTCGCCGTAGGACTGCCCCTGCGTTATGGGGGCAATGGCTAGAATGGAATGTCCTCGTCGTTGAAGCTCGGCTCGGCGCTGGAGGCTCCAGGCTTGGCTCCGCCCTCGGAGCGGCCTTGCCCTTCCCTCCCCGGTCCCTCGCCCTTGCCGAGCATCACCATCTGGTCGGCGCGGATCTCGAAGAGCGTCTTCTCGTTGCCTTCGCGGTCTTTGTAGGTTCTGCTGCGAATCTTCCCCTCGATGTAGACCTGGCGGCCCTTGTGAAGGTACTCGCCGCAAATTTCGGCAAGCTTCCCGAAGGCGACGACGCGGTGCCATTCGGTCGCCTCCTGGTCCTTGCCTTCTTTGTCCTTCCACTTTTCGTTCGTGGCCACGGTGAAATTGGCCATGGCCGTTCCGCTGGGAGT
>DAHXMK010000062.1 GCA_027365515.1 Candidatus Aminicenantota bacterium | reverse complement strand
TTTCGCCCGCTTTCCCCAGAGAAATACGACAAGCAAAGTAAGGAAGCCGCAGGCACCGCTTACAAGCCTGGCGCTCCACGCGCTCGGGCCGCCTGAAAGGCCGTAGGCCGCCGAGACGGTCCAGTAATAGAGCGGCGGCTTCTCGTAAAATGGGCTTCCGGCGAGCGTCGGAATCACGCCGGGGCTCAGGTACATTTCGCGGGACATCTCCGCCTCGCGCGGTTCGTCGGGAGTCCAGAGGTCTCTTGACAGCCCCATCAGACATAGCGCAGCAAGGCCAAGCCAGAAGGCCGCGGTGGCAAGAGAGGGCGCTAACCGGCGTTCAGCCATTTTCCAAAGGCCTGTTGGTTAGAAGGAGGACGATGCTTCGCTCGGCCAGAATCGTATAATGGCCGAGCCCGTCCCGTTCCATTACGGGCAGTGATTCGCGATCGGTCACCAGGTAGACGCGCTTGCTTGAATCCCAGATGGGCTTGAATTCGGCCGCGGAGGGAAAGCGCTCGGACCGCTCCTTGTCCGGGAGCTGCGAGACGCCGAACTCCAGCTCCCCCTGAAACGCGACGACGCCGATTTCGCGCCGCAGATAGACCGGAAGCGTCTGCGGGTAGTAGTTGAAGCTGTAAAGGCCGTCCCCCGCCTTCAAATGAGTATCGAGGTAACTGGCCATGCCCCTGACGTCCCGTCCCGTCTGAACTTGAGGCGCCGAGGCCCAAAGCGCGCCGAAGAAGAGCGCCGCCGCCATACCTAGAAAAACCGCCCCACGCCTCAAATCGCCCATCAGCCAGAAAGAGGCCGCGAAGGCCGCCACCACAGCCAGCAGACATCCGAACAGAACCAAACCGTACAACGGATGCTCCCACTCGGAAAGTCTGGGCACTTTTCCAAGCCCGATCCAGACGAAGGCCGCGCCCGCGGCTACCCACGCCAGCGCCGCTAGAGCCGCGAACGATCTCAAGCCCCATCCGGTTTCGGACGCTTTGTGCTCCCAGACGGAATCAAGCGCGGAGCCAAGCAGAACCGCCAGCGGCCAGAGCGCCGGCACCATGTATGGAATGAGCTTTGAACTCGATGCCGAAAAGAAAACGAAAATGAAGGCCGCCCACAAGGCAAGGAAAAGGAGGTTGCTATTCTCTTTGCGCAGCGACTCCAGCTTGCCAGGCCACAATCTTGCGAGCGCCGGCCATGTTCCGCTCCAAGGCATGAGCCCCACGACGAGAACCGGTATGAAGAACCACCACGGTTCCTGCCTGTCCGAAACAGGGGTCAGGTACCTGAGAAAATGTTCCCTTACGATATAGATATCAATGAACTTGCCGTTGCGAGAGGCCGCGAGCAGGTGCCACGGCAACGCCACGGCCAGAAACAACGCCGTTCCGCTAAACCAGGGGACGCTCTTGAAAATCTCCCACCGCCAAGTAGAGAGAATGAAAAGCCCGATGATCGCGCAGGGCAGAAGAAGGCCGATCAGCCCCTTCGACATAACCGCCAGCGCCGAAAAGAGGAAAAGTCCCCACCAGGGCGCTTTTGCGCGCCAGCCATCCTCCCCGCCGCCGCTTTGAGCGAACCAGAAGCAGCAGAGCGCCGCGGCCACGAAGAAGCCGACGCTCATATCGAGCGTCGCGATGTGCGCCATGGCGAGATATAGAGGGGAGGTCGCGAGGATGGCGGCGGATAGCAATCCACTTCTGGCTCCGCCCATCTTCCGTCCCAGCACCCACGCCAGGATCACTCCCGCAAGCCCTATGACGGCGTTCGGAAAACGCGTCGCGAATGGAGTGAGCCCGAACACCTCGAGTGACGCGGCCGTCATCCAGTAGTTGAGCGGCGGTTTCTCGAAATAGAGGACACCGTCGAGATGCGGAAGGACCCAATCCCCTCCCTTGATCATCTCACGCGGGATCTCCGTGTAGCGGCCTTCGTCTGGTTCGAGAAGCGGGACCGAGCCGAGCCCGCCGAAATAGAGAAGCAACAAAATCCCGGCGGCCGCCCATACAAGCGGCCGCGAGGAGAAGCCATCGCGAAGGCTCTGCCGACGGCGGCTCACTTCAGGCCGCTCCCTTGCCCGTCAGTACGGCGGGAATCGTCTTGAGAAGAATCCGCAGGTCCAGTCCTAATGACCAGTTGTCTATGTATTGAAGGTCAAGCTTCATCCAGGTGTCGAATCCAAGCTCACTGCGCCCGGAAACTTGCCAAAGGCAAGTAAGGCCGGGCCTCATCGAGAGCCTGCGCCTTTGCCATATTTCGTACTTCGCCACCTCTGAAGGGATTGGTGGCCTTGGGCCAACCATGGACATCTCCCCCTTCAGGACGCACCATAACTGCGGAAGCTCGTCTATGGAACTTCTGCGAAGAAACCGGCCGAGCGGAGTCACGCGGGGATCGTTCCGTATTTTAAAAACCGGGCCATCGGCTTCGTTCATCTCCTGCAACTCATCAAGCCGCTCTTCGGCGTCGGCCACCATGGTCCTGAATTTCGCGAGCCTGAATAGCCGTCCCCTGAGCCCGACTCTCTCTTGCGTGAAGAATACTGGCCCGCGGCTAGTCAGCTTCACCAGCGCGGCTACGATCAGCAGAAGCGGGAAAAGAAGGAGCAACCCGAGGAAAGCCCCCGCCGTGTCAAGTGCCCGCTTTAGAAACAGGGCGACCTGATTATGCGGTATGGTCGTGAAGCTAAGCAGCGAAAGATCCTCGATCCTTTCGAGGCCACATTTGGCTATAAGGTGAGGAAAGGGGTTGACCGGCAGCAAGACGTCAACGCCCGTATCCTCGCAGCTTATGCAAAGCTCCTCGAAAAGTTTACGGTCCATTGTCCTGGCCTCCCCTGCAAAGAGGACGCCGTCTATGACTTCGCGCTGAAGGAGCCTCGGCAACTCCGAGGCATACCCCATACGCGGCAGACCGAGCTTCTCAAGCCGCTCCACGTCTGCTTCATCAACGCCCTTGTCGGGACAGAGGAAACCCCTCAGCGAAATTCCAAGTTCCTGGTTTCTAAGGAAGGTCTCCGCCACCTGCCTGGCGTGGGAGTCCGCCCCCACGAGCAGCAACATCCGGTTGTACCGCCCAGCGTTCGCGCTTGCCTTGAACCATCTTGAAACCAGCGTTTTTGCAACCGTTGAGAACAACAGGAACGAAGCCAGGAAGAGGATAACAAAGAGCCTGGAAAGATAATCAAGCCTCAGCGCGGCGGCAACGGCCAATATTAGCAACACCGCCACGGCAATTACCTTTATATTCCCCCATAAAATGTCAATTAAGCTCCTGCCTGGCGGCAATTTGTATGAACCCAACGCAAAGAACGATGTCAGGACAGCGAAAGCGCAGAGAAAAAATACAGGCAGGTAGAGCTCCCAGCCGAAGATGATTCGCTGGCTTAACGATGGGAAAGACAGCGGCATCGCCCAAACGCGCAAAGTATAGGCCGAGAAAAAAGCAAGGACCGTACAGCCTCCGTCAACGAGCACGCACCAGATATTGTAGAGCCTGCGATATGATTTCAGCACTGCGCCCTCGCAAGGCTTTATCATATCACGGTTGGACTGAAAGGCGGGCCCAGCTTTGGCCTAAGAGATGTTAGACCTCGGATTGCCTAGATAGCGGCCATGACAGGAAGCATCCATTTATCCCGTATTTGGGCACTGGTTTACAAAACGTTAATCACCGCTTGGCTTCGCGGGCCACCATGACGGCCACCAGCGCGGCCGCAACGGCCGCCACCCCGCTCATCCAGAGCGGGATGTCCAGCGAACCGACGGTCACTTTCAACCCCATCGCGAACCTTGCCGCGTGGGCGATGCAGACAAGCGCCAGTGCAACGACAGCCAACCAGGTAAATGGTTTCTTGCTCATCATCTCCTCCTTGCATTTATTGTACAGAAACGTCCCTAGTCTCGCCAGGTGGCATAGCCGCCGCAAACCAGTACCTTGGCCCCAAGGCCTCCTTCACTGCAAAAACCGCGGCCTCCTACATGGCAATGGGACTCTCGCCAGAGCCATTAAGGCAACGCCGCGTCCCCGTCAATTATCAGTCCCAGTGAGCGCTTGCCGTAAATCTTCCTATTGAAGCAACCATCCCGTCCCACTGGTCGTGAATCTATTGTCATGGTTTAATATGCGGACTGGAGTATTAATGGCGAAGCCGAAGTTCTTGATCAAGACGTGGGGATGCCAGATGAACGTCCTGGACAGCGACAAGCTTGCCGGGACTCTGATGGACCTCGGTTACGAGCCCACGCCGAGCGAGGACGAAGCCGAGGTGATCCTCCTTAACACCTGTTCGGTGCGCGAAGGCCCCGAGAACAAGGTCTTCACTGAGCTTGGAAGGCTGAGGCCCCTTAAGAAGAACAAGCTGAAGGTGCTCGGCGTCGTCGGCTGCGTCGCGCAACAGGAGAAGGCCGCCATCTTCAGCCGCGCGCCGTACGTTGATCTCGTCATGGGGCCGAGGTCCATCATGCATCTGCCGGAACTTCTCGAACAGGCGCGGCACCAGAAAGCGCTTGAGGCGGAATTCCGCGACGACTCGGTCCTCTACCCCGGAGGAAAGATCAGCCGCAGCCATCCGGTCAAGGCATTCGTCACCGTCATGGAGGGGTGCAGCAAGAAGTGCGCCTACTGCATTGTGCCATTCACTCGCGGCAGGGAAATCTACAGGCCTCTCGAAAGCATTCTCTCCGAAACCAGGGAGGCGGTGGATTCGGGCTTCACCGAAATCGAGCTTCTGGGGCAGAACGTCAACTGCTGGAAGGATGGGGCGACAAAAGGCTTCGCTGATCTTTTGGAAGCCGTCAGCGGCGTTGAAGGAGTGAAGAGGCTCAGGTTCACGACGAGCCACCCGCGCCACTTCCCGCTGGAAGCGGCCCTTCTCATGGCGGAGCGGCCCAACATCTGCCACTACCTTCACCTGCCATTGCAGTCGGGTTCCACCAAGATCCTGAAAGCGATGCGGCGCCAGTACGACAAGGAATGGTACTTGGACCTTGTCCGTCAGATCCGTTCCCGCGTCCCCGACATCGCTTTGAGCACCGACGTCATCGTCGGCTTCCCCGGCGAAACCGAAGAGGATTTTCTCGAAACGCTGGAAGTCGTCCGCGAAGCGGAGTACGACGCCATATTCTCGTTCCGGTACTCGCCGAGGCCCGGCACGCCGGCGGCCAAAGCCGAGCCTGTCGCCGGCGAAGTCGCGAGGGAGCGCCACCAGCGCCTTCTCGATGCGCAGTTGCCGATTCAAACAAGGCGCTTGAAGGCCTTCGCGGGAAGAACGATCGAAGTCCTCGTGGAGGGGCGGAGCAAACGCGGGACGGAGTGGATGGGCCGATCCGGCGACAATAAAGTCGTCAACTTCACCTCAACCGGCCAACCGTCCGTAAACACCTATCTTCAAGTAACAGTCGAACGAGCCGGAGCCAACTCGCTTTTCGGCAAGGCCGTCACCGCAAAGAATGAAGCGCCAGGCGCAAAATGTAAAGCGTGAAAACTAAAGCGTATGCAGGGCAAAGGCCCATGGCGGCGCGCCAACGCCGTTTTGCCGCCGGGCGGGCCAATCCTTCGGCCAATTTCCAATCAAGAAAAGCTGGTTTTCTCCGTTTTTCGGGCGGTCAACAAGCTCTTCCATCGCGATTTCCCGGCTTGTCGGGCCCTCGACAAGTGGCGCCATCGCGATTTCTCGGCTTGTCGGGCCCCCGACAAGTGACGCAATCGGGATTTTCCGGCTTGTCGGGCCTCCGACAAGTGACGCCATCGGGATTTCTTGGCTTGTCGGGCCCTCGACAAGTGACGCCATCGCGATTTCTTGGCTTGTCGAGCCCTCGACAAGTGACACAATCGGGATTTTTTGGCTTGTCGAACGCCCAAAAAGCTCCAAAATCGGGCCGGAAAGGCCTGCCGAGACGCCGACATCCGCCGTAACCCCTTCTATTTGCTGCCAATTCCCTCATAGTGGGGGAATTTCGTTCCAAACTGGGGCGCTGGGATGGTCCTCATGCTCCAGGGCGTGAGAAAGTTAGACGTGAGAAGTGAGAAGTTAGAAGTTGCAGGCGCGTGAAGTGACTCGTGATCCGTGACTGGTGATTCGTGAATGGTGAAAGATGCAAGGCACGCGCAAGTGTAAACGCAAAACGCGGGCGGATGCATTCTACTCCCGCCCGCGTTTGACAACATCAAGCGGGAAGAATAGAGTCGGGACATTGGAGGTATGGCTTCTGCCGCCGTTTTAGCCAGTGATTACGGAGACCGCATGGTGAGCATGTGCCGCTTGGTTACTGTTACGCTTCCCATCATTGTATTTCTATCCTGCGTAACAAGACGGCAGTCAACTGATTTCCAAATGAGCCCAGCGGAGTTGAAAGCCAAATACCAGTGCGAGTACTATCGTTGTTCCTTTGGTCCGGTTGGCTTTGACAAACCGAGCCGCGCCGAGTATGCATTCCATGTTCCGCATAACTCTAAGGGCAGCGTTTCCTTAGAAATCACCAATGTCCCACCCACCGACCCCTTCTGTGACTCTATTAATGCCTCTAAGGTCAGGATCTCCGTTTATCAAGACGGCACTATGATCAAGGAACTGAAGCGACCACTGTCTAACTGGTCTCACACAGCATTGGGTAGCCTGTCCACTGACCTACATGACGTAGATCTGTTTCCATATTGTCGCCGAGCCGCCAGAGAGAGCCCATTGACAACAGCGCATACTGAACAAGGCACAGTAACCTATCGACCACGAGAGGGTATCGCCTGGCCTCTGCCCCAGAGAGAGGGCTTGTCGCTAGATTGTGACGATTTCTGGCTTGAAAAGGGCCGCACCTACATTGTTGTCATTGAGGTGCTTAATTCCAACGCTCGGGCTCTTCAATACACCGTAATGCTGAGCGTTACTGCCACCTGGCTTCATGACAACAAGAACATCACCGGCTAACAGCCAATAGAGGCGGCATCGTCAAGGGGCATGGTTTTGCTTTCCGTCCGAATGTAGGAAGATGCAGGACGGAGATGGTAGAGGGTGAGAAGGTGAGATATTCGACGCGGCGCTTGCCCGGCCGCCAAACGCGGTCTAGCTGGTAGCAATCACGAGGCCCGAGTATGCAACTTCCAGAAATCCTAGACTCCATTCAAGTAGACTTCGAGAGAACATGGGGGCGGTTTCAAGAGCTCCGCGTCAACGCCATTGCCGAACATCCGATACCCTTTTTCGGTCCCGCATCGAATGCGCAAGTTCTAACTGTGGGTGTTAACCCGTCCGCCACTGAATTTGTAGATCGCCATTGGCCAGCACAGCTGTCTCCCGAGGACCTTCAGGCAAGGCTAACTGGTTACTTTACAGCGGCGCCTTGTTCTCCGCATCTTTGGTTCTCTCGTTGGCAAGAGTCATTGTCTGTGCTTGGCCTTACTTACGGCCGCGATGTAGCGCACGTAGATTTATCTCCGCGCCCAACCAAAGCGATGCAGACGTGTTCCCAGATGCTCTTCTGTTCAATGGTTGAACACGATGCACAATGGTTCTTCAAGCTCCTACCCTTTTGGACTAAGGTTCGGCTCCTCCTTCTTGCCGGTTGCGTTACGAACCGTTATTATCTCCACGAATTTCTCGCTCACATCGCGCCGGGCTATGGGTACTCCATTAGCCCAAAGCCTCTAAGGGGTGGGCGAGGCCGGATTGGCTATCATCTTCTTTCTGGGCACGGAAGGCAGATCCCCTTCTTCTTCTGTAGCGTTTCTCCCAGCGCGACAAACTGGCAACTGCTTACCCAGCGCACTACCGAAAACCATGACCAACTTTCCGCCCTTCTGAAATGAACGCATCACGGCTTTCAATTGCCAACTAATAGCGGCGGCATTGTCGAGAGGCATGGTTTGTAGTGCTCCCCTGAAGTCAAGCCACCTGGTTGCGTTGTTGAGCCTGGTATTGGTGGGGGCTCAGATAGTTTAGCGACTGGTGCGGTCTATCCTCGTTCCATTATCGAATGCAATGCCGCACACCGCCATTCCGAAGGAATGGCCGTCCCGGCGCCGTTGGGCCAGATTCAAGGAACGCGAGCCAGGCCGCACCGGAGGCGTATCTGTATACGTTGAGGATGCGAGCCGGCGAGCAGTGACGCAGAAGATGGTCCGACGCCGCCGGCGTCCCCCAAAAGGGGGTGGGGGATCGCAAAGCGAGATGAAAGCCGATGGGAGGCCAAGGAACTTGGCCAGAAGCCGCTGAACGAGACGGGGAGAAGCGTAAAGCGGATTAAATTCGCGAATGAACGCTTCGATACGGCTCGGAAGCGGGTTCGTGCCGCCGCGAAGCGGCGGCGCCCATCGGCGTTGCGCCTGCTTTGCATCCTTCATTTCTATCTTCTCACATCTCACTTCTAACTTGCGTGCTTTCGTGTCCTTCTATGAGGAGGCCGTGGCGCCGAAAAGGGGTTCTCTCTCTTTCGCGCAAAGGAACGATGTGGTAGGCTCTTTAAGGAGGAGGAGCTTTTGGCGGCAAAGGCTGTCGTGCTCGTATCAGGAGGGTTGGACTCGACCCTGGCGGCTCTGCTTCTCAAGGAGCAGGGCGTAGAGGTGCACGGCATCCATTTCTCGACCGGATTCTGCCTCTCCGAGCACAAGCGGACGATGTCCTTCTTCGGCGCGGCCCAAGGCGAGGCGCGCCCCGAAACCCAGCGCGCCGAAACGAACCTGCGCGTGGACGTAAGAAACGTGGACCTGGGCGAAGAATACCTTGAAACGGTCCTTCATCCTAAACACGGCTATGGCGCGAACATCAACCCGTGCATAGACTGCCGCATCATGATGCTCCGCAAGGCAAAGTCGTACGCCGACGAAATCGGCGCGCGGATTGTCGCCACCGGCGAAGTGATCGGACAGCGTCCGATGTCCCAACGGCGGGACACGATGAGAATCATCGAAAAAGAGTCCGGCCTTGAGGGACGCCTCGTCAGGCCTCTGTGCGCCAAAAGGCTTCCGCCCACCGAGCCGGAGAAGCAGGGGCTTCTGGACAGGGCGCGCTTGCTCGATTTCTGCGGCAGAGGGCGGCGCCCTCAGATGGAGCTGATAGCTTCAAAAGGAATAACGGACTACCCACTTCCCGCCGGCGGCTGTTGCTTCCTGACCGACAGGAACTACGCCGCGCGCTTCAGGGACCTGGTCGCCCATTCCGCCGGAAGGAAGCTTACCAGGGATGATCTTGTTCTTCTCAAGACGGGAAGGCACTTCCGCCTCTCCCCAGCTCTCAAGCTCGTCGCCGCTCGCGACGAAGGGGAGTGCAGGTTCTTGGAGCTTTTTTCCGAGGGACGCGTGCGGTTTGAAGCCATTGACGTTTCCGGCCCTGTCGCGCTTTCGGACGGGCCGCCGCCTTCAAAGGAAGAGGAGCTTCTCTGCGCCCGCATCGTTGCGCGCTTCTCCGCCGGAAAGAACCTTCCGGAGGTTGCCGTCGAGGCGCGCGGAGGCGGCTCCGAGCCACGAACTTACATGGCCGCGCCCATCCGCGACGAAATGGTTTTATCGAAGTTGCGCGTCCTGTCCGAATGAAAAGGAGAGTTTCGAGAGAATGAACTTCGACTTCAGCCCATTGACGATTCTTAACGTCGCTTACTACATCCTGATCATCCTTTTGTCGCTCTCGGTCCACGAGAGCGCCCACGCATGGGCCGCCTACAAACTCGGCGACCCGACGGCGAAGATGCTCGGCCGGGTCACGCTCAATCCCCTTCCCCATATTGACCCGTTCGGCACGCTTCTCCTGCCGGCCATGCTGGCGCTGTTCGGCATGCCGGTCTTCGGATGGGCCAAACCGGTCCCCATCATCAGCAGGAACTTCAAGCACCTCAGAAGGGACGAGGCGCTCGTCGGAGCCGCGGGCCCGTTGAGCAACCTGCTGATGGCGGTGGCCGTGAGCCTCGTCATGGTTGTGCTGGCCATGGCAACGGGCGCCCAATCGGTTTTCGCCCAGATGCAGCAGGAGTACACCCCCGCATGGGCGATCCTCCAGTTCGGGATTGTCAACCTGGCGCTCGCCGCGTTCAACTTCATCCCCCTGCCGCCGCTGGACGGCTCTCACGTCCTTTCGGCGCTCCTGCCGCGCGAGGTGGAGGCTTTCTACCAGAAGATCCAGGCGCTGGGGCCGCTTATTCTGATAGTGCTCTTCATGACGGGGGCGATTTCAATCGTTCTAGGGCCGATCCTCAGCGGCCTTGCCTACATCTTTTACGTTCTTCCCCTTCAACTGCTGGCATGACGCCACAATCCCGCGATGAGAAGCGGAATTTGAAATGATTCGACAGCCATCGGCCAATTCCGAGGGATTGATCGTCGCGGCGGGGATGGCCGCGAGGAGCATCTTGACCCACGTAACGGTCTGGCTGGCCACGGCCGTCCTCGGGAGCCTGACGATCATCTTCACTTTCTTTTTTCCAAAGAAGACCGTGACCAACTTGGGCTGGCTCTGGAGCTGGCTGATACTCAAGGCCAGCGGCGTCCAGCTCGAAATATACGGGCTCGAAAAACTGCCTCAGGGCTGTGCCGTACTGGCCGGCAACCACTCCAGCAATTTTGACATCTACGCGGTCCTTCTGGCCATGAGGCCCCACTATTATAGGTTCGTCGTCAAGAAGGAGCTGAGGTGGCTTCCGGTCTTCGGGTGGGCGCTATGGATGGCGAGGTTCCCGTTCGTTGACAGGCAGCGCTCGCCTAAAGCAAGGCGAGTCATGGTGAGGCTTCTGGAAAGAATGCGCGCCACCTCGATGAAGATCGTGATGTTTCCGGAAGGGACCAGAAACCGCCGGCTAGGGCTGCTCCCATTCCGAAAAGGGGCGTTCGTTCTTGCCATAGATTTGGGCGCGCCGATCGTCCCGATGGTCATTAACGGGGCGCGCAGGACTCAAAGTCGCCACGGTTTCGCAGTCCGTCCCGGGCCGATGAAGATCACTTTCCTTGATCCCATTCCAACCGAAGGAATGAGCTACGACGACAGGGACGCGCTCATGAAGAAAGTGCGCCGGCTCATTTACGACAGGCTTGACGAGGATGAAAAGGGCGCCGAGCCCGACGCCGAAACCATTAGCAACGAGGATTAGTTTATGTCAGATAACTAACTGTTATACCAGGATATTTAGGAGTCGCATGGCCTTCATCTTTCACCAGTCAGCCGAGACTTTTCGCGTCGAGGAGATTCCCCTTTTCCCGCCGTGCGGAAGAGGCGACCACCTCTACTTCACCGTTCAGAAGCGGGACATCTCCACTCCCCATTTCTTAAACGTAATCCGAAAAGCGGCGCGCCTGAGCGAAGAGGAGATCGGTTGCGCCGGGTACAAGGACCGCGACGCCACCACGATTCAAGCCATTTCCATCCCCGCTAAGGCGGAAAGGGCAGCAGCGAAGGCGATAGAATCGCTTGGGGCTCGGATACTCTCTTCGGCCCTGCACACGCACAAGCTTAGGACCGGCAAGCTCGCCGGCAACCGTTTCGTGGCCAACCTTACAGGCGGCGGGCCGCACGATGCCGCCGCTCTGCAAAGCGCTTCTACGCTGGCGGAAGAAGTAGGAATGGCGAACGCTTTTGGCCCTCAGCGATTCGCCGACGGCAGTTCCATCGAGCAGGGGCGGCTTCTATTCCTAGGAAGGCGCTCCACGGGCCCCTTCCGCAAGGCGCGCTTCGCCATTTCGGTCTTTCAGGCCTTCATTTTCAACAAGGTTCTCGCCGAACGCAAGCTGCAAGGCTTTTATCCAGGGCCTCTCGACGGAGACCTGATGAAGAAACACGAGACCGGGGGGGAATTCATCGCGAGCGCCTCCGACCCGCAGATCCCTTCAAGGCTCGCCTCGCTTGAAATCAGCCCCACCGGCCCCATGCCGGGCAAGAAAATGGCGTGGCCGCAGGGAGATGCCTTGGCTTTCGAGCTTAACATTCTGAAATCGCTGGATATATCAAAAGAGCGAACTGAGATGACGAAGGTTGCGGGCACGCGGCGCTTTCTTCGCGTGCCGACTGGAAAAATCCAGATTTTTCAAGAATCTCCGGCGGATGTCAGGCTGACATTCACCCTGCCACCAGGCTCATACGCGACGGTGCTTTTGGAGGAACTTGGCGTAAAGCTTTCGATTTCAGAACGCCCATCCAGGCATCCCTCAGAAGAGAGCCGATAACAGCCTTATTCTAAAGGCAAAAAACGATAGCCAATAAAAAAGGAGGACGGGGTTTAGAGCCCCGTCCTCCGCCATTTCGTAGTTCAGCCTTTGATCGTGTTCAGGGCGCTTCCCGCCTTGAACCAGCCGATCTGCTCGGCGTTGAGGCTGTGGTTGAGCATGAACTCCTCTTTGGTTCCATCTGAGTGATCGATTCTGCACGCCACAGGTTTGCCGGGGGCCAGCTCCTTCAGACCAAGGATGCTTATCCTGTCATCAGCCCTCACCTTGTCGTAATCCGCCGGATTCTGGAACGTCAGCGGCAAGACACCCTGTTTCTTAAGGTTCGACTCGTGAATCCGGGCAAACGACCTGGTGATGACGGCCGCCGCGCCAAGGTATCTCGGGGACATGGCGGCGTGCTCGCGGCTTGACCCTTCGCCGTAGTTCTCGTCGCCGACCGCCACCCAGCGAAGCCCTTTTGCCTTCAGGTCGCGCGCAATCTTCGGATAAGGAAGCCCGGCCTCTTTGGTCAGCGGGTGGACGCCCTTGCCAGCCTCGCCGGTGAAGGCGTTGATGGCGCCGGTGAACATGTTGTCGCTTATCTTGTCCAGGTGTCCCCTGTACCTGAGCCACGGCCCGGCGGGAGAGATGTGATCCGTCGTGCATTTCCCCTTCGCTTTAAGAAGGACGGGCAGCTTCTCGTAATCGCCCCCCTGCCAAGGAGAGAATGGAGTGAGGACTTGCAGCCTCTCGCTCTGGGGAGCGACGGCGACCGCCACCTTTGATGGGTCTTCGGCCGGGGCCTGGAAGCCTTTGGTGTCCTTCATAAACCCTTTCGCCGGGAGATCCGGCGCCGGTTTTGGAGGCGTTAGGACGAACTTCTTGCCGTCCTTGCCCGTCAGTTGTTCCTTCGTCGGGTCAATGCCCAGCCGGCCAAAAAGGGCGAAGGCGACAACGATTTCGGGGCTTGAAATGAACGAGGCCGTCGCCGGGTTGCCATCGTTTCTCTTGGGG
>DAHXMK010000055.1 GCA_027365515.1 Candidatus Aminicenantota bacterium | reverse complement strand
GGTCATCGTCAACGGCCCGCCTTTTTTCATAGCGGCACCCATGATTTTTCTACTCCACAGTGACGCTCTTGGCCAGGTTCCGGGGCTGGTCCACGTCGCACCCGCGCTTCACGGCGACGTGGTAAGCGAATAGCTGAAGCGGGATAACATTGATCACCGTGGCGAGCATCGGATCGCACTTCGGCACTTCAAGCACGACGTCGCTGACGGCGCCTATGCGCTCGTCACCTTCCTGGGCAACGGAGATCACCCTTCCGTCGCGCGCCTTGACCTCTTCCAGGTTGGAGATGAGCTTGTCATAAACCGCGTCGCGCGGCGCCAGCGCGACCACCGGCATTGAAGCATCAATGAGGGCTATCGGCCCGTGCTTCATTTCGCCTGATGGATACCCTTCGGCGTGTATGTAGGAAATCTCCTTGAGCTTCAGCGCCCCTTCGAGCGCGATGGGGTAGTTGATGCCCCGGCCGAGATAAAGGAAGTCCTCGTAACGCATGTACTGGCGGCTCGCCTCCTCGATCCGCTCCTCGAGCCCGAGCGCCTGTTCGGTTTGGGAGGCAAGCCGTTGCAGAGCTTCCAGCCGCGATGCCATCTCGCCAGCGCTCAGCGCGCCCCTCGCCTGCCCGAGATAAAGCGCGAGGAGGTTCAGCGCCACAAGCTGCGTCGTGAAGGCCTTGGTGGAGGCCACGCCTATCTCCGGCCCGGCGTGAGTATAAATCGTGCCATCGGCGTCCCTGGTGATCATCGAGCCGACGACGTTGCAGATCGCCGCCGTCCTAGCCCCCTTCGCCTTGGCCTCGCGAAGCGCGGCCAGCGTGTCGGCCGTTTCGCCCGACTGCGAGATGAAGACGCAAAGCGTCTTTGAATCAACCATCGGGTCGCGGTAGCGGAACTCCGATCCGTAATCCACCTCCGCGTGGATGCGCGCCAGCGCTTCGATCATGTACCGCCCGCAAAGCGCCGCGTGCCACGAAGTGCCGCAGGCGACCAGAACCACCCGCTCGATTTCGCGCGCCACCTCGTCCGAAAGGTTCAGTTCCTCAAGGTGGACCTTGCTTGCATCCAGGGAGAGCCTGCCGGCGAGGGAGTCCCTTATGGCCCTCGGCTGCTCGAAAATCTCCTTCTGCATGAAATGCTTGAAGCCGGCCTTCTCGGCCTGGATCGGATCCCAGGTCACCCTTGAAGGAGCCTTGACGACGGGCGCGCCGTCAAAATCGGTAATCGCCGCCTGCCCCTTGGTAACCACGGCGATTTCCCTGTCGTCCAGGAAGATGACGTTCCTCGTGTGTTGGAGGATCGCTGGGACGTCGCTTGCCACGAAGTTCTCACCCTCGCCGAGGCCGACCACCAGCGGGGGGCCCATGCGCGCCACCACTATTTTGTCCGGGTCCCTCGAGCTGATTGCCGCGATCGCGAAGATGCCCTTCAAGCGGGAACAGACGTGCCGCATGGCCGATTCAAGATCGTCTCCCTGCTCTTCCAGCAGGTGGGCGACCACCTCGGTGTCGGTCTCCGTCTTGAACAGGTGGCCTCGCGAGAGTAGCTCCCGCTTCAACTCCGTGTAGTTTTCGATGATGCCGTTGTGTACGACGACGATTTCCCCTTTGCAGTCAACGTGAGGGTGGGCGTTCTCCTCGGTAGGCCTGCCGTGTGTGGCCCAGCGCGTGTGGCCAAGGCCGTAGGAGCCCGCCATGGGGCGGAGCCTGAGCTTCTCTTCGAGGTTGCAGATCTTTCCGGCGGCCCTTTCCGCGCGCAGCTTCCCGTTTT
>DAHXMK010000049.1 GCA_027365515.1 Candidatus Aminicenantota bacterium | reverse complement strand
GGCATTGCATGTGGCAAAGCGCTATCTTATTACCGTTCGTCGCGAGGGAGTGTCACTATGGCGCGAACCGTTCGAGGCCTTCGTTCCGTGCCGGTTTTCCTCTTCCCGTTGTGCTTGGCTTTGCTTGCTTCATGCGGCCAGGAGCGGAAAGCAAGCAATTCAAACAACGAGCCGCCGCCCGTTTCCCTGACCGCCGGGCAGCGGGCCTATCTTAAAGCCCACGGCCCCTTGGTTTACGCCCCCGACCCCGCTTTCCCCCCCTTCGAATCGTTTGACGGGAACGGAAACGCCGTGGGGATCTCGCCGGATCTTCTGAGGATGGCTGCAAGAAACATCGGGGCGGAAATCAAGACCGTTCGCTACCCCTCTTGGTCCGGCATCATCGAGGCGGTGAAAGAGGGAAAGGTTGGATGAGAATGAGACATTTGCCTCTGAATAGTGGGAAGGCACTTCCGCCCGCCTTCTCCATTTTCAGCCACTCTCTGTGGTAAGCTCTTCTTCGGCCGCGCGCGCGGCGGTGGAGGATTCGATGAAGAAGAGATGGTTGTTTGCCGCTTCCCTTTTGCTTTTCGCCCCGGCGCTTTTCACTTTCGCCCAGACGGCCGAGCCCGGAAAGCCGAGCGCTTTCTACGCGCCCGCCCCGGAGGACCCCGTCCTAAAGGAGTTGGAGGCGCGAGACAAGAAGCAGGCGGATGAAGCGCAAGCCAAGACCGACGCCATCGTCAAGGAGCAAGAGGCGAAAAAGGAAAAGGAACGGGACGATCAGAAGGCGCTCCGGTTCGACATGAAAGGGATCCGCCACCCAAGCTCGCCGGCGGACTTCAAGGTCCAGGGGTGGCACTTTCCTCCAGTCGCCCAGTACCTGACCGGAACCTGCTGGGCTTTCTCGACCGTCTCTTACTACGAGTCCGAAATCAAGAGGCTGACCGGCAAGGAGATAAAGCTCTCCGAGATGTGGACCGTCTATTGGGAGTACGTCGAGAAGGCGAAGGGCTACGTCGCAACACGAGGCAACTCGCTCTTCGACGAGGGCTCCGAGAGCGAGGCCGTGCCGAGGGTATGGAAGAAGTACGGCGTCGTCCCGGAGTCTTCCTACAAGGGCGTGCTGGCCAGCGACGGGCGCTTCGACCACGCGCCGATGGTCGAGGAGATGAAGGCCTACCTCGCCTACTGCAAGGCCAATAACTTCTGGGACGAGGCGCAGATCGTGGCGGCGATAGAGGGGATAATGAACAAGACGATGGGCGCGCCTCCGGCGGAAGCCGAATGGGAGGGAAAGAGCTATTCCCCCAAGGCGTTTCTCACCGATGTCTGCGGCCTGAAGATGGACGATTACGTTCCCTTCATCTCCACCCTTCAAGCGCCCTTCTGGACCAAGGCCGAGCTTAAGGTGGAGGACAACTGGTGGCACGACTCGGAGTACCGCAACGTCCCCCTCGGCGTTTTCTACGACATCATGGTGAAGGCGGTCAAGGCGGGCTCGACGCTCGCGATAGGCGGCGACGTGAGCGAGCCGGGCTACAACGGCTACGAGAAGATAGCCGTCGTGCCCGACTTCGACATTCCGGGGAATCTGATCGGCCAGAGCGCCCGCGAGATGCGCATCGAGAGCGGAGCCACCGCCGACGACCACGGCATCCATCTGGTTGGCTGGACCCAAATGGACGGCCAGGACTGGTTTCTGATCAAAGATTCGGCCCGCGCGGCGCGCAAGGCGCCCCCGGAAGGCTACCTGTTTTACAGGGGCGATTACGTCAAGCTGAAGATGCTTTCGTTCACGGTCAACAAGAGCTTCGTAAGGGACGTACTGGATAAATTCGCCAAAAATCCCTGACGCGGGGAATCAGCCCTTGAGGTTGTAAAAGGCAAGTATGAAGTTTGAATTATGAAGGACGAAGTGTTGTACCTCCTTCTTATTTAAAGAAGGCCGTCTCGCAATCAGTTTTCCAAAGCGATTGGGGCAGGCGGCCAGCTTGATTTGACTTGCCAGCCTAACTTTGCCTCCCGCCGTCCCCTTCACCCGCCATCGGCGTTGATCGTCACCTGGGCGTCGGGGAAGGCCCGGGCCTGAATGCCGATGACCGGGGACTGGCCAGGCGCGAAACGAAGCTCCTTTACATCCTGCGCCTCTATTGACCTGCGCCGCAGGAGCGCGCGCACCACGGCTTTCACCTGGTGTTTTCCCGCTGGCGTTTCGAAGGTGCGGGACTCGCGGAAGCCCAGCCTGCCGTCAACCATCCTGCGCGACATGAATGGAAGGTCGAGCTTCTGCTGGCCGTCAACGAAGAGCGACAGCCTGCCCTCCGGCAAACGCGTTTCAAAGATGACGGTCACGGAACATTTCTTGGCCTGCTCGCTCCTGGCCCCTTCATTGCGGGGCTCAACCTTTTTTTCGGACTTGCCCGCTTCCTGCTGTTGGGTTTCCTTGGAGCCGGATTCTTTTTGCGTCGCCGCCGCCTGGATTGGCGGCTTCTTCCCCGAACCTGCCGCCAGGACTACTCCCAGGATGAATGCCACCGCCACGGCCGTGACGCCGAGAATCAGGAGCGCCGCGAACAATAGCCCCCTCTTGCCGCCCTCTTCCTCGGCGGGAGCAGGCGGCGGGGTCACGACGGTCTGGCTTGCTACGGTGGGAGATCCTGCCTGCGTCACGGCGGAAACGGAGGGAATAGTCGCGGCTGGCGTTGGCGGTTGAAAGCGCCCGGGCGCCGGGGCCAGATCGAGCGTCGCCTCGGAGAGAGCCGCGGCGGCGCGAGTCTGGGAGAAGGCGTCGTCGAGCGCCCTTACCAGCGAGTGGCCATCCGCGTACCGTCCCGATGGCTCCTTACAGAGAAGCCTCTCTATCACCGAGGCGAGCGCCGGAGGGATGGAAGCGTCCAACGGCATCGGCTCGGCTTCGCCGTGGACGATGTGGTAGCAGACGCTGGAAATGGTTTCCCCCTTGAACGGCCTTCTGCCAGCCAGCATCAGATAGAAGACGACGCCCAACGAGAAAAGGTCCGACCGGCCGTCCAGCGTTTCTCCGAGAACCTGCTCCGGGCTCATGAAAAACGGCGTGCCGAGAATTTCTCCGGTGCGAGTCAGTTCGCTCGTCGTGACGTGAGCAACCCCGAAATCGGCGATCACGGCGCGCCCAGTGCCGCTTTCGATGAGGATGTTGTCCGGCTTGATGTCCCTGTGGATTATGCCGTGCTCGTGGGCGTACGCGAGCCCTTCGGCCACTTGCCTGACGATGTGGACGGCTTCCTCGGCCGGGAGCCGCCCCTCCTCCTTCAGCCTCTTGGAGAGGCTGGTTCCCTCGACGAATTCCATCGCCATGAAGGGGACGTCGTTTTCGACCCCCACGTCGTGAATCGTGACGATATTTGGGTGGTGGAGCACGCCGGCCGCCTGCGCCTCCCTGAAGAAGCGCGCCTTGAACTCGGCGAGCTGCTCTTCCGACAGCAGCCCCGAGAGCGTTACGGTCTTTATGGCGAGGGTGCGGCCGATGAGCGGATCTCTTGCCTTGTAGACGACGCCCATCGCCCCGCGGCCGATGGTTTCGAGAATCGTATAGCGGCCGATCTTCTCCGCCGTGTTCTCCATGGGTAAAGAGTAAGCCAAACCGGCAATGAAAGGCAATGGCAGGCCGTCCTTCCCCGAAAATTTGCCTGTCCCGGCATAGCAATTCGGCGCCCCGACTGGATAAGTTCAGATACATGTGAGACGGATGGGATAAGATTAGGGGGAAGCTGCGGAGCGAAAGGAGGCTTCCCCCGGTGCAGTGGA
>DAHXMK010000172.1 GCA_027365515.1 Candidatus Aminicenantota bacterium | reverse complement strand
GGACGCCTCAAGCAGATCATCGACGAGGTGCGGCAGAACCCGGAAATCATCCTCTTCATCGACGAGCTGCATAACATCATGGGCGCCGGCTCCACTTCCGGCTCGATGGACGCCGCCAACATCCTGAAGCCAGCCCTGGCCCGCGGCGAGTTGCGGGCCATCGGGGCGACGACGCTGGCCGAGTTCAAGAAGCACATCGAGGCCGACGGGGCCCTGGAGCGGCGCTTCCAACAGGTCCTGGTCGAGGCCCCCTCCCCCGAGGCGACGGCCGCCATCCTCAAGGGCCTGCGCGGCAACTACGAGAAATTCCACGGCGTCACCATCACTGATGAGGCCATCGAGGCGGCGGTCGGCCTCTCCGAGCGCTACCTCACCGACCGGCACCTGCCGGACAAGGCCATTGACCTCATTGACGAGGCCGCCTCCTGCGTCAAAGTCGCCGCCACCAACGAGGGCTCCGGCGCCAAACTGCGCGCCCTCGAGGACGAGCTGGAGCGCCTGCGCCAGCGCAAGCGTCGCGCCGTGGTCGGGGAGAACTTCATCCAGGCCCTGGAACTGAAGGTCCGCGAGCAGGAACTGGAGAAAGACATCGCCGCCTTCGGCCGCCGTCCGGGCGCCGAGACCAACCGCCGCGTCGGCAAGATCGGCCGCCGGGAAATCGCCGAGCTCATCGCCCGGGCGACCGGCATCCCGCTCACCGATCTGATGCTCGAAGAGAAGGACCGGCTCCTCCATCTTGAGGACAGCCTCCGCGCCCGCGTCGTCGGCCAGGAGCCGGCCGTGGTCGGCGTCGCCGAAATGGTCCGCCGCGCGCGCTCCGGCATCGCCAACCCCAACCGCCCGCTTGCCTCCTTCCTCTTCCTCGGCCCCTCGGGCGTGGGCAAGACGGAGATGGCCCAGGTCCTGGCCGAGACGGTCTTCCAGGATCCGCACGCCTTGGTGCGCATTGACATGTCCGAGTTCGCGGAGGGTTTCAACGTCTCCAAGCTCATCGGCGCGCCGGCCGGCTATGTCGGCTACCGCGACGAGACCAAACTCACTGACCAGGTGAAGCGCAAACCGCACTCCATCGTCCTCTTCGACGAGATTGAGAAGGCCCATCACGAGGTCTATAACCTCCTCCTGCAGCTTCTGGAAGACGGCCACGTCACCGATGCCACCGGCCGCAAGGTCAGTTTCCGCCAGGCCATCATCGTCATGACCTCCAACGTCGGGGCCAACGTCTTCCGTGACCAAGCCATCGGTTTCGCCACGGCCAAGGAAGGCGAGGTCACCGGTGACGCCCGCCGCGAGGCCGAAGCCGCCGTCCTCAAGGAACTGGAAGGCCGCTTCCCACCGGAATTCGTCAACCGCATCGACAAGACCGTGGTCTTCGCGCCGTTGGGCCACGAGGAACTTGAAGCGGTCGTCACCCTGCAACTCAAGGAACTCGGGGAGCGACTAAAGAAGGATTTTGCGGTAAAATTAGAGGTGAGCCCAGAGGCAGTGAAAAAGCTCGCCGAAAAAAGCTGGAATCCCCTTCAGGGGGCCCGCGGCGTCCGCCGTCAAATCCAGGATGTCGTCGAGAATCCGCTGGCCAAACGCCTATTGGCTGATGAGTTCACCAAGGGCGGCGTCCATCGAGCCGGAAGTGGAGCCGGCGCCCATGATGTTATGCAGCTCGTCGATGAAGAGGATGATTTCCGGGTTCTGCCGCACCTCGTCGATGATCTGCTTGAGGCGTCCCTCGAACTCGCCGCGGTAGATGGTGCCGGCGAGGGTGAGGCCGAGGTCCAGGGAGAAGATGCGCTTGTCGGCCAGGGCGTCGGGGACGTCGCCCTCGACGATGCGCTTGGCCAGGCCCTCGACGATGGCCGTCTTGCCCACGCCCGGCTCGCCGATGAGGACGGGGTTGTTCTTGGTGCGCCGGCAGAGGATCTGAATGGTGCGCTCGATTTCCTTGTCGCGGCCGATGACCGGGTCGATGCGCTCCTGGGCCTTGGCGTCGGTGAGCTCGACGGCGAAGAAGTCGAGGGCCGGCGTCTTGGCCTTGGGCCGGGCGCGGCGCGCTTCGGCCTTCTTTTCCGTCTTGGTCTCGCTCTTGGCTTTCGGGGCGTGGCCGAACTCGAAAGTCTCGGTGATTTCCGGGAAGCGGGAGGTGCTCTTGAGGATCGTGCCGACCTGCTCCTTCAGCTTGGCGACGTCTAGGTTGCGGGCGGCCATGAGGGCAGCCAGGTTCGGCGACTCCAGCTGGAGCAGTCCCATGAGGAGGTGCTCGGTGCCGACGTACTTATGCTCGTGGACGTTGGCGGTGAGCACGGCTTTTTCCACGGCTCGTTTGGCGTCGTCGGAGAGGCGCGGGGCACCGGCGGCTTCCGTCTTTTTGTTGGCCGGCGCTCCCGGTGTCGGCTTCTTGCCGGCGATGGCCAGACGCAAGTCCTCGGGGTTGAGCTCGCTCTTGCGCAGGATTTCCCCGCCGATGCTGCCGCGCTGCAGCAGCAGGGACAGCAGGAGATATTCGGGGCTGATGACGTCCGTGCCGTCTTCGGCGGCCAGGGAGTAGGCCTTGGCCAGGGTGTTCTTGAGGTGACCGGTGAATTTTTCCAGGATGTCGCTCATAGGATAGGCAATTGAAGGTTGGGGACAAAACAAGGTTGCTTACTCAAGAATAATAACCTTTCTGCGAGTTTCTTCCTTTCGCGAGGGCAGGCGTCACCGCGCCACGCCCCGCAGCAGGGAGCG
>DAHXMK010000037.1 GCA_027365515.1 Candidatus Aminicenantota bacterium | reverse complement strand
TCAATGAAAAGAACGTGCAGTGTTTCGTCCTTCGTCATTCATGCTTCATATTTGCTTTCCCTGCGTGTCTCCATGCCTCCGTTGTGAATATCTTGTCTTTTGCGGATGAGATATGCTGCACGCCGGTTTGACGGGCGGAGTCGGAAGCGGCAAGAGCCTGGCGGCGGCTGAGTTCGCCCGCCTTGGCGCGGTCGTTTTCGACGCCGATGAGATCGCGCGCGAACTGCTTTCAAAAAATGGCGACGGGTATAGAAAGGCCGTGGAAGCTTTCGGTGCTTCAATACTGGGCCCGGACATGGAGCTGGACCGGAAGGCCCTGGCGGACCTCGTTTTCAAGAAGCCCGAGTCGAGGCGGAAGCTGGATTCAATAATCCACCCGATGATTGTTTCGAGGAGAAGGCGGCTGTTGGAGGAGGTGAAGCTCCGCGCCCCCGGAAGCGTCGTCGTCACCGAGGCGGCGCTGATCTTCGAAGCCGGCACGCGCGGCGAGTTCGACTGCGTCGTCCTGGTTGTCGCGCCGGAAGCGGCAAGACGCGAGCGCCTGGCCGCGCGTGGGTGGAGCGGCGCCGAGATAGAATCGCGAATGCGCTCGCAATGGCCGGACGAAAGGAAGAGGCCGCTCGCCGATTACGTTATCGAGAACGGAGGCGGGCCTGAAGACCTGAAGAGCGAAGTGGCCAGAACGTGGAGCGCTCTTGTGGAGAAGTCGAAGCGTGGTTGAGGAAGATCTCGCGCTGGAACTTTTGAAGATCCTGGCCTCGTCGCGGCCCGACTTCGCGGAGGTGTTTACCCAGAAAGCCGTCTTCTCGACGGTTTCCCGCGAGGCGTCAGGGGAGGCGACGTTCGCCAGCGAGTCGGATGACGGCATTTCCATGTACATGGAATCGGGAGGCAAGAGTTTCTTTTCGGCGCTTGGTCCAGCGCCGGCGGAAACTCTAAGGGCCGAAGCGCGAAGGTTGGCCGAAGGGCAGGCCGGCTCCCAAGCGGAGACGAGAGAAATCGGGCGCGCTGGCGCGCTCCGAAAAAGGGCCACGCCGCCTGGCTTTGGAGGATGGGATGTCCAAAGCGCGATTGAGCGGGCGGCCGACGGCGCGCTCGCCTCGGACCCGCGCGTGCTCGGGGTGTCGGCGATCTTCAAGGAATCGCTCTCGGACACGCTCCGGCTCGATTCCAGCGGAGGGAGAACGGTTCGCCAGGAGCATTCGTGGACGGCGTATGTCAAGGCGCTCGCCCGTGATGGGCGCGGAGCGCGAAGCGGGGCAAGGATCATAGCGGAGGACCATGAGCCAACGGCTGAAGCCGTTAGCGATGCGGCCGCTGAAGCCGGGCGCGCGGCCTGCCTTTTGCTGGAAGCCCGTCCGGCGCCGGCGGGAGAATTCCCGATCGTCCTCGCCCCACAAGCGGCGGGCCTGTTTTTGCACGAAACCATCGGGCGCGCGTTGGAAGGAGGCTTGGCCGCCAGGGGATCGTCGTTCCTCTCCGGCTCGCACGGCAGGCCGGTGGCCTCGCCGGTGCTGACTATCAGCCAAGAGCCTCTTCGCGGCGGCCAGTATGACGACGAGGGGAACCCCGTTGAAAAGCAACTGCTGGTGGAAGACGGCGCCCTTGCTCGCTTCATAGCCGGTCGCAAGAGCGGCGCACTCATTGACGCGCCGAAGGCCAGCTCGGCGTGGCGCGGCTCCTATCGCTCGCTGCCTTCCCCTCTGCTGAGGTACATGAGCGTCGCTTCCAAAGAAGCCAGCCTCCAGAAGATGCTGGCCGGGATGGAATTCGGATTTTACGCGGCGAGAATTGGCGGGGGGAGCTTCGACGCGGAGTCGGGTTCGTTCAGGTTCCCGGTGAGCGAAGGGTTCGTGGTGCGCGAGGGGGCCATCGCCGAGCCGGTCGAACCGATGGAGATTTCAGGCTCCGCGCCCGAGGCGCTGATGCTGATAAGCGAAGTGGGGTCCAAGCGTGAGAGCCATCCAGGCGTGGCCCCGAGGCGCCGGGAAGGCATCATGGTGTGGGACATCGCGCCAGCGATCGCATTCGGCAAGATGACTCTTGCCCCGGCGGGCCCCATATGATGACGGCCATCGCGATGATAGCCGACGACGGCGAAGCGGAAGTCATACAAGAATCGGCGCCGAAAGGGTTCGTCTGGGTGCGTGCGCGCTCCGGCGAGGAGGGGTTGCGCCTGCTGAGGGAGAGCGGGGCTGAGCTGATAATCACCGACCTCTCCGCCGAGAGAATGACCCCTGAAGCCCTCGTTATGAGGCTTAGGGCCATGGCCCGGACGGCCCCGATCGTGCTGGCCGTTCCGGAGAGCCGGAGGGCCGAGGCGGCTTCGCTTCTGGACAAGGGGGCGACCGATCTGCTTCCTCTGCCCGCAATCATGGAGGAATCAAGGGCCCGCATCGCAAACGTGCTTTGCGGCCGCCAGCAGAACTTGGCGGGGCAGATCTCCGATTTCGACAGGACCGTTCTCTCGGGAGAATCGGCGGGCATGGCCAAGCTGAGGGAACAGATGGCCGTGGTGGCGCGGACCAACCTGCCGGTTCTGATTCGCGGCGAATCGGGCACCGGCAAGGAA
>DAHXMK010000028.1 GCA_027365515.1 Candidatus Aminicenantota bacterium | reverse complement strand
CAGCCACGATATTATACAGACAGCCGCCCCGCAGTTCCAGAGGGAGACGGAGCCCAGGGAAAAGACTGCCGCCAAAGGCCGCGGCGGGAGGCGGAAATGAGCCTTGGAAAACACCTTCTGGGCACCGAGGGGCTCGGCGCTTCCGACATAACGCTCATCCTGGATACCGCCGAGAGGATGGCTGAAATCTCGGCCCGGCCGCTGAAAAAGGTCCCGGCCCTCAGGGCCAAGCTGGTCGTCAACCTCTTCTTTGAAAACTCGACGAGGACGCGCTCCTCGTTCGAGATAGCCGAGAAGAGACTCAGCGCCGACGCGCTTAATTTCTCGGCCTCGACCAGCTCGGTCCAGAAGGGCGAGACGCTCGTTGACACGGTGCTCAACCTCGAGAGGATGCAGCCCGACTGCTACGTCATGCGCCACGCAAGCCCCGGCGCCCACCAGTTGATCCTCCCTTTCACAAAGGCATCGGTAGTCAACGCCGGTGACGGCGCCCACGAGCACCCGACGCAGGCGCTTCTGGACGCGATGACGATCAGGCGGAAAAAGGGCGGCTTCAAGGGGCTCGACGTCCTCATCTGCGGCGACATAGCCCACTCGAGGGTGGTCCGCTCGAACATCCACCTTTTGAAGACGATGGGCGCGAAGGTGACGCTCTGCTCCCCGGCGACATTGATGCCGCCGCACATGGATTCTCTTGGCGTCAAGGTAACCCACGACTTCAACGAGGCGCTTAAAGGCAAGGACGTCGTGATGATGCTGAGGATGCAGTTGGAGCGCCAGCAGAAGGGGCTCTTCCCGTCGCTGCGCGAGTATTACCAGAGGTACGGCCTCACCGAGGAGAGGCTTGGGCTCGCGAGCCCGGAGGTCATCATCATGCACCCCGGCCCCATAAACCGCGGCGTCGAGATCGCTTCGGAGGTGGCCGACGGGCCCTGTTCCGTCATACTTGATCAGGTGGAGAACGGCGTCTCAGTCAGGATGGCCGTTCTTTATCTCCTGCTGGGCGGAGGCGAAGATGAAGCTGCTCATTAAGAACGGCCGGCTGGTTGACCCGGCTTCCGGCACCGACGAGACGCTCGACCTGCTCATCGAGGATGGAAAATTTTCCGCGATCGAGAAGAGCATAACCGCTCGCGGCGCCGATGTCTTCGACGCCACGGGGCTCGTGGTCGCGCCCGGCTTCATAGACATGCACGTCCACCTGAGGGAACCCGGCTTCGAGAGAAAAGAGACGATCGCCTCCGGCCTCGCCGCCGCGCTGGCGGGAGGTTTCACCGGCGTCGCGTGCATGCCGAACACCAATCCGGTAAACGACTGCGGCGCCGTCACGCGCTTCATCCTTGACAGGGCCAAGACTTCGAGCCCGGTCGCCGTCTACCCAGTCGGTTCCGTAACGCAGGAACTTAAGGGCGAGGACCTTTCCCCGTTCGCCGAATTGAAGGAGGCCGGCGCCGTGGCATTCTCCGACGACGGCCTTCCCGTGAAAAGCTCGAAGGTCATGCGGCGCGCGCTCGAATACGCCGGCTCGATGAACATGGCGGTCATAGACCATTGCGAGGACCTGGAGCTGGCGCACGGCGGCTCGATGAACGAGGGGGAGGCTTCGGCGCGCCTAGGCCTTCGGGGCATCCCGGCCGAGGCCGAAGTGATCATGATCAGGCGCGACCTGACGCTTTCGAGGATGACGGGCCAGCACGTCCACATCGCCCACGTCTCGACGAAGCTCGGCGTTGACGTGATAAGGGTCGCCAAGAAAAGGCGGGTCGCGGTCACCGCGGAAGCCACGCCCCATCACTTCTCATTGACCGAGGACGAAGTCGCCTCGTTCGATTCCAACTACAAGATGAACCCTCCTTTAAGGACGAAAGAGGATGTCGAGGCGGTGATCGAGGGGCTCGCCGACGGGACGCTCGACGCGATCGTCACCGACCACGCGCCGCACGCCTACGAGGAAAAGCTGGTAGAGTTCGACAGGGCGCCCAACGGGATAATCGGCCTTCAAACGGCCGTTCCTCTTGCGATAGACCGGCTGGTCCTGCCGGACAAGATTTCGCTCAAGAGAATGGTTGACGCCTTCTCGTGCGCTCCGGCCAGAATCCTTGGATTGAAGGACAAGGGACGGGTCGAAAGTGGCATCAGCGCCGACCTTACCATCTTCTCGCTTAGGAAAGAGACTTTCCTCAAGCCGCAGGACATAAAGTCGCTGAGTAAGAACAGCCCCTTCCTGAACAGAAAGATTCGAGGCGCGGTTGTAGCGACTGTGATAGCGGGAGCGGTCTATCCGGTGAAAGATTGATCAAGCCGGAGGCCACGGCAGCCTGGCGGCGGGAAGGCTTCAATTGCTTTCTTGCAAGCTGTTGATCAGCGTCCTACCCTAAATGGCTTGATCCTTGCTTGGTGTATTGGAGGCAACAGTGGCCGCCATGACTCCAGAGCAGTTGATGCGAAGAGCCCTCGCATTGGCAAGGGAAGCCGGCTTGAACGGAGAGGTTCCAGTCGGCGCGCTCATCTCTTTTCCAGACGGCCGGATTTGCGAAGGTCGCAACCGGATTGAAAAGGGCTCGCCCCTGGACCACGCCGAGATGAAAGCTCTGCAAAAAGCACTCGAGGCCGCCGGCCGGCACGGCCTTGGCGAAGCCACGCTTTACTGCACCGCCGAGCCGTGCCTCATGTGTCTCGGCGCGATGGTGCAGGCGAGAATTGGCGGGCTCGTTTACGGTTGCGGCGAGCCCAAGTTCGGCGGAGTCGGGCTTCTCCGGGAACTGTGGGCTCAAGGGCGGTACCCCCACCGGTTTCCGGTTGCTTCGGGCCTCATGGAAGAGGAGTCCGGGCAGCTTCTCGTTGAGTTTTTCAAAGAGCGGCGCGGCCGCTCATGAGATGGCAATAAAAAATGGCCGCCCGTCAGGGCGGCCATTTCGTTCCATCCAATAACGCTATAGCTAATTATGGCAAGGTCGGCGAAGCCGGTGGCACCAACTGGTTGCCGGCGGGGGCCGCCGACTCGGAGCCGCCCACGCCGGTGTCAATGTGGGTCGTCTCGTCTCCCTGAACGGTGCGGATCTTCAAGTTGTAATTCTTGAAGAAGTCGTCGTAACGGAAAAAGACGCCGTTTGCCTTGCCCCAGGTTACGATTGTGTCGGGAGAGGTCGAATAGAGAGCAAGCCCCATAGCCCGAAGGACGTGGACCATGTTCCCCTCGTTAAGCTGGGCGGTCACTTCCCACCCGCCGCTCAATGGCGTAAGCCCCAAGCCGCTCAGAAAATTGGAGGCGGCCTCGGGAGTCCATCCGCCCTGAGGGACGGCGGTCTTCAGGTGGCTCGCGAGCATGACCGCGAAGTCGCCCTGCGTTATCGGATCCTGGCTGCTATAGGCAAAAGCCGCGAGGCCGAGCGCCAAAACCGAGAAAACCACCACGCCGATAATCAACCGCTTAGTAGTCATGACTCATTCCCTCCATCTCGAAATATACTTTGGCAAGCGCCACTTGTCAAGAGGTGGCCGTGGAGACCACCGTTCATACTCCTTTGTTTCTCTTTCGTGGGGAGTTGCCCCAGTCGCCGCGCCCCTTCAGGAGCCAAGGAAGCCGCTTCGGCTCGGTTCCGGTCGCGTAATAGTAGTGGTTGGAATAGTAGTAGTCGTAGTAGTAGGACGAGCGCGTGTTGACACCGTTCAGGACCACCCCCGCCACCTGCGCGTGAATGCGTTCGAGCGAGACCAGCGTGCGCTCGAGAAGCGGCTTGGGCGTTGACTTGTACATGGCCACCAGAACCACGAGGCCGGCGTAGCGGGCGAGTATCTGGGCGTCGGTGATGGCAAGGCAGGGGGGCGAATCCACGATGACCCAGTCATACTCCTGGCGCACCCTCGACAGCAGTTCCTCGAACCTCTTCATCGAGAAGAGCTCCGGCGGGTTCGGCGGAACCGGCCCGGCGTAGAAAACCCAAAGATTCGGGGACTTGGGGGTCAGGTAATCTTCGAGCCTGGCCTGGCGGTCGGCCATGTATTGAGTCAGCCCCTTGGCGTGGTCGGAAGGTTTCAATTTTCTATGCAGGCTGGGCCTTCTGAGGTCACAGTCCATCAAAAGGACCCTGTCACCCGCGGCCGCCAGCGTATTGGCAAGATTCATCGCAACCGTGCTCTTGCCTTCGCGAGGCGTGGCAGAGGTCACCAGGATGACGTTCTTCACTTTGTCCTGGCTTGCATAGATAAGCGCGGTGCGCAGCGTTTGGAAGGATTCAACGGCGCTGCGTTCCGTCTCCGGCGTGGTCGTCGGAACCATTGTAAGAAGGCTCTGCCCCAGCCCCTGTTCGATGTCCTCGACCGACCTGATCCTCGTATCGAGATACTGGTAGGCGACAAGGCTCCCCACAGAACCCATGAGCCCAAGAAGCATCGCAAGCATCAAGTTCATCCGCAGATTCGGTTTTACCGGGGCCTGCGGAGGCTCGGCCTTTTCGATGATCCGGATATTGTTGGAGAGCAGGTTGCCGGCGACGTCCATCTCCCGCATCTTGTCGTAGAGCAGGTCAATGTACTTCTTCAGCGAAGCGCCGCTCGTGGCCATCGTCTCGCTGGCGCTGGCGCCTTCCATGAAGCTGACGCCCTGGCGCTTCAAGCTGCTCAGCTCGTCATTGAGGTTCGCTTCCTCGGAGCGGAGCGCCTGGTACTGGTTGCGGTAGCTCGAAAGGACTATCTGCGCCTGGGAGGCGATCCGGTCCTTCAGGTTTTGAAGCTCCCGCTGCTTCTTCTGTACGTCCGGGTGCTGCGGAGTGAACTTGGCCAGGAGGCGGCTCAATTCGCGCTCGCCGTCGTTGTACTGCCTAGAAAGGTCCTGGACAGTCGGGTCCTGGGAAACGCTCGGGATGGAAAGCGGGTTGCCACCGGAAGCCGACCACGACTCCATCTGGTTGATCTGGGCGCTCACTTCGTTTTCGCGCACCTTGACGTCGCCGAGCTTCAGCTCCAGCGCTTCGATTCTCTTGTCGAGAATGTCCTTCTGGTTCTGCGGAAAGTAGGAGTCGCTCTGGGTCAGCGTGTTGCTGTACTGTTGCTGCTGCCTCGTGTACTGGTCCTGCATCTGGCGGATCTTGGCCTGCATCTCCTGGTTGGCCTTCTCGACGTAGTCCATCGCGGCCTTGAGGTTAAGCTCGGCGTAGGAATCCGCCACGGCGTTCGCCCATTTGGCGACGTCCGCCTTGTAAGGGGCCGTCACCGTGATGCGGAAGAGGGCGCTGTCGCGAGCCACGTCCACCTTCACCATGGAAGCTAGTATTCTCGCCGGGTCCTTGGAGCCTTTGAAACCCTCGTGGTTTTGCAGGCCGAGCTTGTCCACCACGTCCTGCATGACGGACCGGCTCTTGATGATCTCCTGCTGGCTGTTGTAGAACTTCTCCTCTTCGAGGTAGGAGGCCGGCCCGGTGAGGCTCGTTCCCACCGTCTGGCGGCTCACGCTCTGCACGTAGACCGTCGCCGTCGCCGAATAGATCGGCGTCGCCAGGAAGGAGTAAACGGCGGCGAGGATGATGCACCCGGAGGTCACGCCGATGATCCACCAGCGGTGCTCCATTATTAGGTGCAGCCAGCGCTGGAGGTCCAACTCGTTGTTGCCCGCCCGCTCTTCTTGCATGACGCCCGGCTCGTATGGAGGCATCCTAGAGGAACTTCCTTTCGTTGACCACGACGTGGTCGTTGGGCATGAGGGGAACGTCGTCTATCTCCCCCTTCTCAATCTTTCTGGCGTCAACGCGGATCGTCTCCGTGCCGCCTTTGCCGTTGTCCCGCAAGATATCAACCTTGTCCTTCTT
>DAHXMK010000015.1 GCA_027365515.1 Candidatus Aminicenantota bacterium | reverse complement strand
AGGTGTTGTTCGGCGTCCAGTACCACCATGGCCGTCATCAGCTTCGTGATCGAGGCGATAGGGGTTACGGCGTCGGCGTTCTTGGAATAAATGTCCCGGCCGAGCGCGGCGTCGTAGACCAGGGCAAACGACGAGCGAAGGGAAAGGCGCGCCAGGCCCGCTGCTTCTATGGGGGAGATGGGGTGGACCCTGGCGGGAGGCGGAGGCGCCTGTTTGATTTCCATCCTGTGAAGTGGAGGGTTGAACGACGAGGCCATGGCCGCTGAAGCGAAGATTGCCGCCGAAAACAGCTTCATCCGCATGAGAGCCCCGCGGGGAGCGAGCCCCGTAAAGATTAAAGGTTAGCACCTCAAGCCGAATGGCGCAAGGACGCGCCCGCCGCTTGGCGGCAAAAGCAAGGCGCATCAAACATTACAGCGACATTCGTGATAAAATCACCCAAGCGGCTGGAACCTGCCGATGCTAGGCCGCTCGGAGAATGGATTGATAGACCTGCCGGAGGAGCCTTCCGGTTTTGGCGGAGAGGCTCCCAAGAAAGAGGGCTTCCTAAGCGCCCTTAAATCGCTCGTTTTCGGCAAGCCCAGAAATCTGAAGGACCCGCAGGTTTTTCACAAGCTGGCGCTTGTCGCCTTCCTGGCGTGGGTCGGGCTTGGCGCCGACGGCCTCTCCTCTTCTTCTTACGGCCCGGACGAGGCGTTCCGCGCCATCATCGGCCACGAGTATCTGGCGGTCTTCCTCGCCCTCCTAACCGCGATTACGGTCCTCATGCTGTCCATTTCCTACAGCCACGTGGTGGAACATTTCCCGAGCGGCGGCGGAGGCTACCTTGTGGCCACTAAACTGCTGGGGCCGACGGCTGGAGTGGTCTCGGGGTCGGCGCTGGTCGTGGACTACGTCCTTACGATAACCGTCTCGATCTGCTCCGGGGTCGAGGCGATTCTGAGCTTCATGCCGTTAAGCGCCCACGCTTACAGGCTTCCGTTGGAGCTCGGGGCGCTCTTTCTTCTCCTGATCTTGAACTTGAGGGGCGTGAAAGAGTCCATCAAGGTCCTATTGCCCATCTTTCTGGTGTTTCTGGCGACGCACCTGCTCTTGATAACCTACGGCATCTTCGCCCACGCGGGGCGTTTGCCGGAGATCGCCAGCGACGCACATGCCCGCCTGACGGCCGATCTTGGAACGCTCGGATGGTGGGCGCTGTTGCTGATCTTCCTAAAGGCATACTCGCTGGGAGGAGGCACTTACACCGGCATCGAGGCGGTCTCCAACGGCATCCAGATATTGAAGGAGCCCAGGGTTGCGACGGCAAAGCGAACCATGGCCTATATGGCTGGATCGCTGATCTTCACGGCCGCGGGAATACTTGCCTGCTATCTTTTGTGGAAGGCCGCCCCTCAAGAGGGCAAGACAATGAACGCCGTCCTGCTCGAAAGGGTTTTCGGCTCCTGGCAGATGGGCGGCTGGCATATCGGCCTTTGGCTGGTCGTCGTGACACTCGTCTCCGAAGGCGCGCTTCTCTTCGTCGCGGCGCAGGCCGGCTTCATAGACGGCCCAAGGGTGCTGGCCAACATGGCGATGGACTCCTTCGCGCCCCACCGCTTCGCCAATCTCTCCGAGCGCCTCGTCGCCAGGAACGGCATAGTCCTGATGGCGGTGGCGGCGGCCCTGGTCATGCTCTACACCAGAGGACAAGTTTTCATGCTCGTCGTCCTCTATTCGATCAACGTCTTTCTGACCTTCAGCCTCACGCAGCTGGGCATGAGCCGCTTCTGGGTGCGAGAAAGACGCTCGAAGCCTGGATGGTGGAAGAACCTCGCGCTCCATGGAGCGACGTTTCTCCTGTGCGCGGTGATTCTTGTCGTTACGACGCTGGAGAAATTCGAGGAGGGCGGCTGGCTTACGCTCCTCATCACCGCGTCGCTGATCACGGCGTGCCTCTTGATCAAGCGCCACTACGAGGGAGTCCGGGCGCAGATCAAGCAGTTGGACACGATCCTCACGCAGATTCCCTCCTCGGCGCCGGCGGCGGCCGCGGAGCCAGAGCCCATCGCCCAGGGACAGCCGGTCGCGGCGCTGCTGGTTTCAGGTTACGGAGGGCTCGGCATCCATTCCCTCTTGAACATCATGCGGCTCTTCCCCGGTTACTATAAGAACGTCATCTTTCTTTCGGTCGGCGCCGTTGATTCCGGCGCCTTCAAGGGCCACGACGAGCTGAAGCGGCTTGAGAAGAGCACGGAGGAAAACCTCCAGCGCTACGTGGACCTCGCGAGGAACATGGGGCTCAAGGCGCAGTTCAGGTACCGGATCGGAACCGATGTCCTCCAGGAGGCCGATTCGCTTTGCGGAGAGGTGGGGCGGGATTTCCCCAAGGCCGTCTTTTTCCTCGGCAAACTGGTTTTCGCCCAGGAGAAGTTCTATTACCGGCTACTTCACAACGACACCGCCTTCGCCATCCAGAAGAGGCTTCAATTCAGCGGGCTGATGACGGTCATCCTGCCTATCAGAATGAGAATTTGACGAAAGAACTTTTTTGCAAAGGAGCCGCGATGAATTCACGGTCCTGGATGCACTTAGCCGCCACGAGCGCGATCTTGGCTGGAGCGCCGCTCGCCTCTCTCGCCGCCGCTAAAGCCATGCCGGAGGGGGTCGGACGCGAGTGGACGCCGCTTGACGCCGTGGTCAAAGCCTCTCTGATCATCTGGGCGGCATTCCTTCTCGTTTTCGGGCGAAGGTTCGAGCGGCTGACCGTGGGGACCTTCTTCCTGATGGCGCCTCTGGCGATCGCCTGGCCCGCGTTGAGCCGGTCGAGCTATGGCGCCGTTCTCGCGGCGGTCTTCCTCGCTTACGCGGCGGGGATGCTGGTTTTCGCTTTCGTCCCGAGGCTCGCCATGGCCGCCGCCTGTCTCTGGCCGTTGGCCGGCGTATACGCGGCGCACATCTATTTCACCGGCTCGTTTCACGTAAGCTGGGCGCTATTTCTATGCCTGCTCGCCGCTGGCGCCGCGCTGGGAGCGCTGCTGCCTAAAATTGCCGTGGCGGTGGCCGGCAGCGCCATCGGGGCTCTGCTGATCTTGCTATTCTCTCCGTGGGAGCTTGGTTTCTGGGGAGCCGTGGCGATTTTTTCAGCCGGCGTCGCGTGGCAGGTTGTCGCCATGCCCGGCCTCTTTCCAGATCACTCCGTTTCCCGGGAAATCGCGGCTTCTCCAATGCTGGTGAAACGAATGCACTGGTTCGGATCTTTGAAGGGCGGGGTCCTCGTGATTGTCGCGGCGGTTCTCGTCGTCTCATTTTTCGCCCCAAGAATCGAGCCTCTTTCAGCAAGCCAGAAAGAGCGCGTCGCGACGCTTGAAAAGGTGGGAGCCTTCTCGCGCCCGGGCCTTCTCTTCTCCCCAGCCGACTCCTTCTATCTGGGAGGCAGGCCCATCGCCATGGCGCTCGTGGGTGGAAGCGGAAGCTTTCTCGACCGGCTGCTTCTGCCCGTGACCGGCCGCGACCCTTCTCCGGCAGTCCACCGCCTTCGCGCCGTCAAGTCTCCCCAGGAGCTCGATAAGATGCGGCGCGCCGCCGCGATCACATCGAAAGCCTTCGCCGCTATTGCCCCGATGATCAAGCCCGGCGTCAACGAGAAAGAGATCGAGCGGGCGATTCTTGCCTCCTTCGCCGCCAACGGCGCCAACGGGATTGCCTTTCCCTGCATCGTCGGCTCCGGCCCAAACGCGACGCTCCCTCACTACATGGCGAACGACGCCGTGATGAAGGAGGGCTTCGTTGTCATTGACATCGGCTGCGCGCTCGACGGCTACGCCTCCGACATGACAAGGACGTTCCCAGTGAACGGGCGCTACACCGACGCGGAGAAGAAGCTCCTCGAAGTCCTGGTTCAAGCCGGCGACGCGGCGCGGGCGAAGTTGAAGGCCGGCGCCTCCTACAGCTCCCTCGACAAGGCGGCGCGGGATGTCATAACCAAGGCGGGATTCGGCCCCTACTTCAACCACTACCTCGGCCACCCAGTCGGCCTCGACGTCCATGACCCGTACCAGGACAAACTGAAGGCCGGAATGGTGGTCACCATAGAACCGGGCATCTACATCCCTTCAGGCTCCACCGTTGACAAGGCCTATTGGGACCTGGGCGCGCGGATAGAAGACAGCTACATCGTCACGGCCGATGGCTACGAGGAAATAACCTCCTTCCCGAAAATCCCCCAAGTCCAGGCCAACGCCAATTGAAAGCGGAGGGGGAGTGGGCTTTATCTTCTAGCTTGCGTTGTCCTATAATGTCCGGTGTTGGGCAGCGCTGCCCCAAGGGAGGGGGAAGTGAACCTCACCGTCCGCGACATCGGCCGGCTCCTGAACGTTTCTGAAAAAACCGTCTACCGCTGGCTT
>DAHXMK010000007.1 GCA_027365515.1 Candidatus Aminicenantota bacterium | reverse complement strand
GACACCGACTTGGTCGAGGCGGAAAACTCCGCGACCGAAGTAATTGATCAGGACCGCCGCGTCTACGATTTCACGGAGGCCTATTCGCGTCAGACCGACGACGTGATGAAGGACAGAATTGACCTTGGGGTGAATGCCGGGTCGCTTACACCTCTTGCCAACGGCGTCCATTTTTATCAGACCAAGGCCTCTCTTTCCAGGGTCAAGGACGAAACCACCAAAGGGACGCTATTCGTTATTGACCCGCTGGCTTTCTGCCTTTATACGCCGATCGTGCAGCGCTTGACGGGCGACGGCCCTTCGTGGGAAGGCTACATAGCCTTCCCGCAGTTCATGAAATATCGGCCCGGCACAATCGAGTGTTTGGGCGTCGAGCCCACAAGCATTGGCGACAAGAGCTATCTTCTGAAGCACTACGACGTGCGCATCCCGGAGGGGCTCTATTCATCCTTCTGGACCGATACGACTGGCAAGGTGGTCATGGTGACCGTTCCCATGGATGGAGTCGTCGCCAGGCTTGCGAAGTACGTTCCTCAGCAGTTCGCCAAGGCGGCCCCTCGCGTCTCCAGAGCCGAGATCGTGGAATCCACCGCCTTCGCGGAGAAGACCGAGAGAATCGCGGTGGACGGCGTCACTATAGGAGCTACGCTGACGCTGCCGAACGGGAAGGGCCCCTTCCCCGCGGCGCTGCTGGTGCAGGAAGTCGCCCCGAACGACCGCGACGGAAACATGACGGGCGGAGGATATCAGAGCTCCCCGGTAAAGCAGTTGGCTTATCAGCTCGCCGAAAACGGGGTGGCGAGCCTTCGTTATGACGCGAGGGGTGTCGGCGAAAGCACCGGGGACATCGAAAAGAGCGGCTTCAAAGAGAAAGTGGCAGACGCGGCGGCTTTGGCGAAGTGGCTCGGGGCACAGAGCGAGATCAAGCAAGGGGGCGTCTTTCTGGAAGGAACTGGCATAGGAGGCTGGGTGGCCGCGGCCGCGGCGCAGTCGTACAAGCCGGCAGGCCTTGTTCTTATAGGCTATCCGGGGAAGGGAGTCTTGAGACTCTGGAAGGAGCAGGCCGGAAGCATTGATAACCCCGACGAGATGCGGAAGGCCTACACGGATCTGGACAACCTCGAAGCCGAACTGAAAGGCGGCGCCGAATGGGCCACCTACCAGAACCGCAAGCGGTATCTGCCCGTCATCAGGGAGATGGCCGCCTTGGACCCGCTTGGCCTGTTGAAGGCGGACGCATCGGTACCCGCCCTTCTGGCCTACCCGTCAAAAGACATCGTTGTGCTGCCATTCCATAAGGATATAACTTCCGCCGTCCTCTCCAAGGACCAGGAATCGGTGGTGCTGGACGGCGTGGGCCATTTCATGCAGAAGGTTGATCCGGACAGGGGGCCGTCAGCGCTGGTGGACAGAAAAGCGGTGGGCCTCATCGCCGGATGGATCACGAAGAGGGCCGCGGCACAATGAAGCGATGGTGGCTCATAGCACCAGTTCTAGCCGCGGCGTGGCTGTCGGCGAACGCTCAGGCGCCCAAACAAGCCGCGCCGTCGCTGGTGCTGATAACGCTCGACACCACCCGTCTCGACCACATGGGATACGCTGGCTGTTCTTTTGCCCAGACGCCCGTTATTGACGGAATAGCCAAGTCTGGAGCGGCCTTTTTCGAGGCGCAGAGCCATGTTCCACTTACCTTGCCATCCCACGCCACGATCATGACCGGCTGTCTGCCGACGACGCTGAATCTTCGCGTCAACGGCTTGAAGTTGAATGATGAAATTCCCACCCTCGCCACGATTCTCAAGAAGAACGGCTACACCACGATCGCGGTGGTCGCCTCGGTCATCCTCGCCCGGGACAGGGGACTGGCGCGTGGTTTCGACGTTTACGACGATCACATGACGATGGTCCCAAGGGGCGGAGGTCCGCCAGAGGAACGCCGCGCCGAGGAGGTCACCAACGCGGCTCTTTCTCACCTGAAGGGGGTGAAAGGGCCGTTTTTTCTATGGGTCCACTATTACGACCCGCACTACGAGTACATCCCTCCTGAGCCGTTTGCCTCGCGCTTCAAGGAGAGGCCTTACGATGGCGAAATAGCCTACATGGACAGCCAGCTCGGAGGGCTCATCGAAGGGCTCAAGAAGCTCGGGCTCTACGACGGAGCGCTCACGGCGGTGATGGCCGACCACGGCGAGGGGCTCGGCGAACACGGCGAAAAGCAGCATGGCATCTTTCTTTACAACTACGCCTTGCGAGTGCCCCTCCTATTTTCGTGGCCAGGCCACATTCAAGCCGGCACGAAAGTCGAGTCGCTGTGCGGGTTGTCGGACGTGGCCCCGACGCTCTTGGACCTCTTGAAAATCAAAGGGCCCAAGATGGACGGAAAGAGCCTCGTGCCCGCGATGACAGGGCAATCGCAGCCTAACCGAGATGTTTACGCCGAGTCATACCAAGGCTTCTTCACCTACGGCTGGGCGCCGCTTCGGGCCATCGTGAGCCCTGAATTCAAGTACATCGAAGCGCCTCACCAGGAATTGTACAAGTGGCTTCATGGGGAATCGGAGAACCTCTTTACGGCCCTGCCTTCCGATGCCAAGACATTGGAGGCGGTGCTGAATGGCTACCCGAAGCCCGACCCTTCCGAATATAAAAAAGTGGAGGAGATGCTAAGGGACCCGTCGAATGCCGAGGCGCTGAAAGCGTTGATCAGCCTTGGCTACTTGTCGGGGGCCGGTCCGGGGGCGGCGCCGAAGACTCTCTTGGACCCCAAGGACGCGATAGGGATTGAGTCCGAGCTCAACCAATCCCAGGAGGAGCTGGCGGCCGGAGACTTCAAGGGCGCCGAAGCGCTGCTTCTGGGCATCTTGAAGCGCAATCCGCAAAACGTGCCGGCCCTCTCGATACTGGGCGGAGCCTACCTGTCGCGCGGGCAGACGGAGAAGGCCAAGGCATGTTTCCTGGAGGAGGTGCGCCTCAAGCCGCAGATGGATACTGCCCACCTCAATCTTGGCACCGCCTACAAAAGGCTGGGGGACGTTGCTTCGGCCGAGAAGGAATACAGGGCCGCATTGGCCGTGAATCCTTCGATGCGCGAAGGGATTTCGAGCTTGGCCGAAATCTTGATCTCGCAGGACAAGAACCCAGAGGCGCAAAGCCTTCTTCAAAGCGCCTTGTCAAGGGGGCTTGAGAGCAGCGACATATATTTCGAGCTTGGAATAATCGAGGCCAAAGGGGGCGATCTCGACAAGGCGCGCTTCTCATTTTCGAAAGCGCTATCATTGGACCCCACCAAACACGAGGCCTGCGCTAATCTGGGGCGCATCGCCTACCAGCAAGGGCGCGTTGACGAGGCCATCATGCAATACCAGAGGGCCTTGAGAATTCAGCCCAGCAACCCCGATTATCTGGCCACCTTGGGATCTCTCTACCTGAACGGCAAGAACGACGGCCAGACGGCCCTGACATATTTCAGGAGGGCTTTGGCGGCCGATCCTTACGGCGCGCGCGCCGCCAACCTTAGAGAAATCATCCAGGGGATCGAGAGCGGCTATTTTGGGAAGAATCAGTAGTTGTTCTTGAGTCGGGAGAAGATGCCATGGCCCAACGAATAGTTTCGAGCGCGCCTGCACGGGCCGACCTCGCGGGGGGTACGCTCGATCTATGGCCCCTGGGACTCATCGTCGAAGGAAGCGTTACGGTCAACGTCGCGCTCTCCCTCCGCGCAGAAGTTACCATGACCAGGACCGGCGGCGATTGCGTCACCCTCACTTCCGCCGATTTTGGCGTTTCTTATGGCTGGAAGCCTGGCCAAGAGCAAGGAAGACTGCCTCTGATGGAAAGGTTCGCGAGAGAATACTCGCTGCCTGGCGGCTGGGCCATAGAGACCAAGAGCGGCTCCCCGCCTGGCGCTGGCCTGGGAGGCTCGTCGGCCTTGTCGGTGGCGCTGGCGAGGGCTTTGGGGGCGGCCACGGGAATCAAAGAGAGCTCGGCCGAAATTGTCGCCAGATGCCGCGACATCGAAGCGGCGCAACTCGGCATTCCGGCCGGCGTCCAGGATTTCTGGCCGGCTGTTCTCGGAGGCGCTCTCGTGATAAGTTATCACCCGGGAGGCGAGAAAGTGGGCCGGATCGAGACGTCGCTTGATGATCTTGCCGCTCGAATGGTGGTCGCCTACACGGGAGAATCCAGAATTTCCGCCGGTACGAACTGGCAAATCTACAAGCGGTTCATGGACGGCGATCATCAGACCAGGTCGGCTCTCTCGAAGGTCGCGCAAGCCGCCCGCGCGGTTTCGGGAGCGTTGGAATCCAGGGATTGGCGACTGGCTG
>DAHXMK010000345.1 GCA_027365515.1 Candidatus Aminicenantota bacterium | reverse complement strand
ACGTGATGAAAGAGTCGGCCTACGCGGCGCTCTCGTGGATTCGCTCCCACTCGGACGACCTCAAGATTCCGGAAAAAATGTTCCAACAGAAGGACCTGCACGTGCACGTCCCGGCCGGCGCGACGCCGAAAGACGGGCCGTCGGCCGGTGTCTCGATCACCGCCAGCCTCGTCTCCCTCCTGACGCAAAGGCTTGTGCGCGACGACGTCGCGATGACGGGCGAGATTAGCCTCATGGGGAAGGTGCTGCCCGTCGGCGGAATCAAAGAGAAGGTCCTCGCCGCCAAACGGGCCGGTATCAAGGAAGTGGTTCTGCCGGAGAAAAACCAGAGCGACTTGGACGACCTCACCAGCGAAGCGAAAAAAGAAATGCGCTTCGTCTTCGTCAAGGAAATCCCGCAACTGCTGGAAGAGGTGCTGAGGAAGCCTGGCCGCCGCGGGGAGAGCCTCCCCGCTGAAAAGAAGCTCCGTGAGGCGAAAGCGAAGAAGCGCCGCAAGGGCAAGAGCGGCAAATAGTAGAGCGGCCCGATGGCGAGGCGCTTCCTCCCGGTCTTTGCCGCCTTCTGCCTGATTCTAGCCGCCACCGCGCGCTGGTGGCCCGGTTGGTACTGGAAAGCCCGCACCATCAACCCGGTGCGAACGGGCGCCGGGCTGGCGCTGAAAAACGGATGCCTCGCTTGCCACGCGCCGCTGGAGCGCGAGCAGCACGCCGACCCCGGCAGCCGCTGGGGCTCGGTCCCATCCTTTTACCGCGGCAACCTGATGATGTATGCCGGCGGGCCCGGCGATGTAAGAAAGATAATAAGCGACGGAGGCCCCGCGCCGCTCGCACCGGCCGCCGCCGGCGCGGCACCTGGCAAGCCCCCCTTCAACATGCCGGCGTTCAAGAACCGTCTTGGGTCAGGCGAGATTGACGATCTGGCCCTTTACGTCATGGCGGCCGACGGTTACCTGATCCCCGATTCCGGCCCGGTGGCGCAAGGCTTTTCACTCTCAAGAAAATTCGGTTGCGAATCGTGTCACGGAATCGGCGGCTCCGGCGGCACGCCGAACCCGCGCTCCTTCACGCTCGCCGTTCCAGGATGGACCGGGGCCGACTTCTCCCACCTCGTTAGCGGAAGAGGGGAATTCGACGAGTGGCTTCTGGACGGGCGTTCCAAGAGAATGGCCGGCAACCGGGCCGCATCCTTTTTTCTCGACAGGGCGAACTTGTACATGCCTTCCTTCCGCGGCGCGCTGAAACCAGGCGACGGCGATGCTCTATGGGCCTATATCCAGTTCCTGAGGGAAGAGGCCAAGAAGACGCGGTAAGGGAGGACGCGCAAAGGAATACCTTCCTCCTTCCAACCGTTATTCGTCCCTTGAAGGAGGTCCAAGATGAAACTCAATCCAAGATACGCCATTTTGACGGCGATCGCGGCCGTTGGCCTGATCGTGTTGACATCCACGGCCCTGTTCGCGGCGGGTCCGATGCCGATGGGCAAGGAGAAAAGCGTCACGGTCAAAGGCGAGATTCTCGACATGGCCTGTTATCTTGGCCACGGCGCGATGGGAAAGAAACACCAGGAGTGCGCTCTGATGTGCCTCAAGGGCGGCCAGCCGATGGGGCTGAGGACGGCCGACGGCAAAGTCTATCTGCTGGTGGCGAGCCACAAGGACGCCAAGCCGTTCGACGAGGCCAAGAATTACGCGGCCGACCAGGTCGAAGTGACCGGCCCGGTCTTCGAGCGCAGTGGCATAAGCGCCATCGAGGTGGACGCCGTAAAGAAGATGTAGCATCGGGCGCCAGTCGTTATCATTCGGGCCGGCTCGCCCAGCCCCCTGCCGCGTTCTGTCTTTGGAGGCTTATGGCTGAAGCCCCTTCTCGCGGCAGAGGGCGAGCAGGTCCGGGTCCTTGAATCCGGTCGCCAGCAGCTTCTTGACTATCGGCCTCGCTTCGTCAACCTTGCCGAGGCAAAGGAGCGTCTGGGCGTAATAGTTTTGGTCGCTCACCCCTTCCGCTTCTTTGTCCATGGGATCGAGTATGGAGAGCGCTTCTATCCAGGAGGATTGCGCTTGGGCGCCTCTGCCCATTGCGGCTTCGATCTTGCCCTCGCAAAGAAGGCCCGACCCTAAAATGGCCAGCACCCGCTTGTCTTCGGGTGTCTTGTGGGCCAGCTCCCTGCTTATCTCCACGCAGCGGGAGGCATGGCCGAGAGCATCGTTGAGTTTCTTCTCCTTCGATTCGCAGGCGGCCAGTCTGTCAAGCACGTCGGCGGCGTTGCGGCTTTTGGGCCCGTCGGCCTTATCGCGGATGGCGAGCGCCTTTGAGTAGAGATCTTCCGCTTCTTGATACTTGCCTTGGTTCTCGTAAACATCGGCGAGATAGCTCAAACCTAGCGCTACAGCTGGATGGTCCGGCCCCAGCACCTTCTCCTTGATCGCCAGCGCGCGTTCGTAGCAGATCTCGGCATCGGAGTACCTGCCCAGCTCGAAATAGAGGGTCCCCATGCCGGTGAGGCTGCTCGCGATGTTGGGATGGTCCGGCCCGAAGGCTTTTTCCCAAATGGCAATGGCCTTCTTGAAGAGAGGCTCGGCCTCCGCGTACCTGCCTTCGCCTCTATAAAGGGAGGCGAGATTGCTCAAGTTCACCGCAAGATCGGGATGGTCAGAACCAAGAGCCTTCTCGTTGATGTTCAAAGCCCTTTTGTAGAGAGGCTCCGCCTCCGCGTACCTGCCCTGCTGACTATAGAGATTGGCCAGGTCGTTCAGGTTTATGGCCAACTCCAGGCGGTCCGGACCAATGGTCTTTTCCAGAATTGCAAGCGCCTGCTTGTATAGCGTCTCCGCGTCCGCGTCCTTCGACTCTTCCTCGTAGAGGTTCGCCAAGTCGTTCAGGCTTTCAGCCACGAAGGGATTGTCTTCGCCGAACGCCTTTTCACGGATGCTTAAGGAGCGCTTGTAAAGAGACTCCGCCTCATCGTACTGGCCCTGTTCGACGCGTAGAACCGCCAGCCCGTTCAGGGTGACGGCAACCAGCGGGGCATCGGTACCAAGCTCCTTCTCTCGAATCGCCAGCGCCTTCTTGTAGAGAGGCTCCGCCTCGTCGTATCTGCCCTCGTTCCTGTATAGCTCGGCCAGGTCGTGGAAGCTCTCGGCCAGGTCCAGGCTGTTTGCTGGAAGGTTCTTCTCGCGGATTGCGAGGGCCGACGAGAGCAGGGACTCGGCATCCTTGTAGAGGCCAAGCCCCATGTAGACATTGCCCATGGTGTCGGTGAGGCTGGCCTGCACCAAGGGCTGGCCGCCGAGTTCGGAACGTATCTGCTTCGCCCCCTTGTCCAGAATTTCCCTCGCCGTCACGGTGTTTCCCCTTGCCTCGCTCGGGTCCGAGACCTTGAATATGCTCGTAAGAAAGTCGGAGACCCGCTTGGCCGTTTCCGCCTCCTCGCGGGCGTGCTTCTCGGCCCGCGTGGCCCTGATGGACTGCACCGTCATTGCGATGCTGAATACCACCAAGGCCGCGACCGCCGCCGACAACAGCAGCTTCTTTCTCCGCCTTGACGGCTTTTCGCCTATCCACGCCAGCCTTTGAACCGCGTCTTGGGCCGACGGGCGCGCGCCCGGGGCCACCGACTTAAGCCGGTTGATCAGCGCTTCGAGGTCCGGATCCAAGCCGCTTACCGGAAGCGTCTCGCCAAGACGCGCCTTCTCGAGCCGCGCCATCATGTCAAGATGTGGCTCTATGGGCGGCTTGCCAGTGAATATCTCCTGAAGAAGAAGACCGAAGGAGTACATGTCGCTCGCCGAGGTCGCCTGCTCCCCGCGCGCCTGCTCGGGGCTCATGTAGCCCACCGTTCCCATGATGGCGCCGACCGTGGTCAGGCCTTCCGGCTGCATTGACGAACTGGAACCTTCGGCCGGACCAAGCGCTCCACTGGCTTTGGGAGTAGCTGGTAAATTTTGCGCGGAGGCCCCCTCCACGCCCCACGTGGCCTCGTCGCCCAACTGCCGCGAGAGGCCGAAGTCCAGCACCTTCACCTGTTCGTCTTCTGAAAGCATCACGTTGTCTGGCTTCAGGTCCCTGTGAATCACGCCCTTCTCGTGCGCCGCCACCAGGACCGAGGCGATCTGCTCGGCGATTCTCATTTTGGCCTGCGGCGCGATCCCCTTCTTGATGGCGCGCGCCAGGCTCTTGCCCTCGACAAGCTCCATGACTATGAAGTCCGACTTGTCGCCCTCCACGTAGTCATAAATCTGGCAGATGTTGGGATGGCCCAACTGGGAAAGAACCCGCGCCTCCCTGAGAAACCTTCCCTTCGCTTCTTCGCTCAGGTGAAACTCTTGCCTGATCCCCTTGAGGGCGACCCGCCGCTGAAGCGTCTCGTCGTACCCGGCGTAAACTTCCCCCATGCCGCCAGTGGCGATCTTGCTGACGAAACGGACGTGCCCGATTTTGCTTCCCAACAAAGAATCGCTCATGACTGCCTGCTCTCTCGGCAAAGGCCCGCTTGCACGGGCCGGCCACGCGCCAATGCCCGGCAACCGAATTATACAAGATGCAAGCCTTAGCCACTAATGCCGGGCAAGCCGTTCGTGCTACCATATCGGGCCTGGGAGGTCGTTCAATGTCCGTCCGAGTCCGCTTCGCACCTTCTCCAACCGGCTACCTGCACGTCGGCGGCGCGCGCACGGCGCTCATCAACTGGCTCTTCGCCAAGAAGCACGGCGGTGCTTTTATCCTCCGCGTCGAGGACACCGACGAGGCGCGCTCGACCCCCGAGATGACGAAAGCGATCATTGACGGGTTGTCGTGGCTCGGCATCACTTGGGACGAAGGCCCGTTCTTTCAGAGCGAGCGGAAGGAAATCTACGCCGGGACGGCGCTGGAGCTTATCGCCTCAGGCGGCGCCTACCGCTGCTTCTGCTCGACGGAGGCGCTGGCCGCCAGGCAGGCGGCGCTCGACAAGCCGGACGAGTGGAAGTACGACGGGCTCTGCCGAACCATTTCAACCGAGGAGTCCGAGAAACGCGCGCTGTCGGGCGAGCCCTTCGTCGTGCGCTGCAAGGTGCCCGGCGAGGCGATCGAGTGGGACG
>DAHXMK010000335.1 GCA_027365515.1 Candidatus Aminicenantota bacterium | reverse complement strand
CTCGCTCCAGGAGGCCCTTTCCATCGCGGCGAAAAACAGCTACGACGTCAAGATGGAGAAGATCGGCCTTCAAAGCGCGGAGTACAATCTCAGGGCCGCTTACGGGATATACGACTTGAACCTTTCGGCTAACTGGTCAATCAATCTTCAACGCGACCCGGCTACGAGCATCCTTCAGGCCGGCATCGGAAACAGCGTTTACATGCAGCGAAGCGACACTTACGGCGTCGGCCTTTCGCAGTTCACGCCGTGGGGCCAGCAGTTCAGCTTCTCAGCGAACGAGACAAGGAGCAGGACCAACTCCTCGTACTACCTTTTCAATCCGACCTATTCATCCTACGCGAGCCTCTCCACGTCGCTGTCGCTGCTGAAAGGCTTCGGGGTCAGGAACAACCACCTCCCCGTGCTCAAAGCCAAGCTGGACAAGGAGTCCGCGAACTTTCAGTACGCCGAGAACCTTCGCGACACGCTCCTCGCGGTCGAGCAGGCCTACTGGGACCTGGTCTACGCCAGGGAATCGCTTGACGTCAGCCGCTCGGGGCTTGATCTGGCGAAGCAGTTCCAGTCCGAGACCGCCGCCCGGATCAAGGCAGGCGTCCTCGCCCCCGTTGAGCAGGTGACCGCCGACGCCCAGGTGGCGCAGAACGAACAGAACATCGTCGTGGCCGAGAGCCAGGTCCGCAACCAGGAAGACCTCCTGAAGCTTGCCCTCGGATATTCGCAGGAGAGCAAGGAGTGGAACCAGCGCGTGGTTCCGACCGACGAGCCGTCACGCAACGCCGGCGAGTACGACGAAGCGGCGCTCATGAAGCAGGCCGAACAGCGGCGTCCGGAAATCGCGGTCCTTTCTCGAACGCTGGAAAAGAACAAGCTCGACACCGCCTTCGCCAAGAACCAGCGGCTGCCGAGCCTGACGCTTCAAGGCGGGCTCTCTTACTCTGGCACTTCAGGCGATTACTACGACCCTTTGACCAACATCTATATATCGAAAGGCTTCTCCGACTCCTGGAGCCAGGTCAGGGGCCTCGACTACAAGTCGTGGAACGTGGGGCTTGTCTTCAGCTATCCGCTCCAGAACCGGGCTGCCCGTTTCAACTACCAGAACGTCCGGCTGGCCCAGAACAACACCGAGATCCAACTCGAAAAGGAAAAACTGGTGGTGGCAAACGAGGTGCGCCTTGCCTTGAGAAACCTCCAGACGACGGAGAAGACGATAGTGGCGGCGGAACTGAACGTCAAGCTTCAGCAGGAGAAGCTCGACGCCGAAAAGAAAAAATACGAGAACGGGCTTAGCACTTCCTTCAGCGTCCTCTCTTACCAGAACGACTTGATTTCGGCGAAGTCGTCGCTTCTGAAGGCGCGCATAAACAACCAGGAGGCTTCGGCTTCGCTCGACCGGGCGGTCGGAACTTACCTTCAGAGCAAAGGACTTGAGATGGCGCCTGGCGGCGTGGCGGCCCAAAAGGATGCGGCGGCGTCTTCAAGCGAGGTGGCAAAATGAGCGACGTGGAGCCTGGAAGCGGACAACCCCGGCCATCCGACGGAAAAGCCCCCGAGCCATCTCCAGCCGCTCCCGACGCGGCCTCACCGGCCCAGAACATCAAAGAGGAAAGCCCTTCGCCAATTAGCGCATTCGCCGGAGTCGTCGTGTCGCCCTCCTCGACTTTCGCCTCGATGCGCCAATCGAAGTGGCACTTCGCGATATGGCCGCTCGCGGTTCTGGCTCTGCTGGCGGGCCTCGCCACCTATCTCTTCATGACCAGGGTGGACATGGAAGCCTTCATGAGAAACCAGTTTAAGCACAGCCGCTTCGCCGCGCAAATGTCCGCCGAACAGATGGACCAGGCTGTCGAACAGGCCAAGAACGCCAATCCTTGGACCAGGGTGGCGATAAACGTCCCCGGGACCGCAATCTTCATGCTGCTCGTCGCGCTGGTTTACTGGGTCACTTTCCTCGCGATGGGCAGCGCCATGACGTACGGTCAAACCCTTGTGGTCACGAGCTGGGCGCAGGTCCCGCAAATGATAAACAGCGCCCTGGCATCCGTCGTCTTCATGGTCAGGAACCCGTCCGAGCTTGATCCCATGAACGCCGTGATGTCCAACCCCGGCGCGCTGATCGGCCAGGAGTCGCTCGCGCCGTGGCTCTATTCGCTGCTTTCGAGCATGGACCTGTTTGCCGTTTGGACGATCGTCCTTTACGTGCTGGGGTTCGCCGCTGTTGGCAAAATCTCCAAGGGGCAGGCGGCGTCGGTCGTGCTCGCGATCTTCGTCCTCAAGACCGCCCTGAAATTGGCGTGGGCTTTCTTTATGCAGACTTGAGATGGCGGGGCTGGGATTGCTTTCTTGCAAAGGACTTCCGCGAATTTGGAATAGGCGGGCAGCGAGGCCGGAGCCGCGAGCCTGCCCTAGAAACGGTTTTCTCGCGGCGGGCATTGCCCGGCAGGGCACATGGCGGGAAGGGGCCGACCCCTCCCAGGCCCCGTTAAACAAGGGGGAATAGCGTGAAGCGCAAACACTGGATAATGGCCGTAGCCGCTCTTCTCATAATCCTGGTTGTCGTCGTTTCCATCATGAAGTCGGGCAACAAGCCGGACGAGGTGGAGGCCGTCAAGGCGTCCAGGGGCGATGTCGCGCCGACCGTGACGGCCGACGGGCTCATCGCGGCGAAGGACACCGTCAACATCTCGTCGCAAGTGATGGGAGAGATCGTCGCGATCCCGTTCAAGGAGGGCGAACGGGTCAAGAAGGGCGACGTGCTCGTCCAGATCAACCCTGACACTTACCAGCGCGACGTGGCTTCGGCGAAAGCGAGCCTCGACGGCGCCGCCGTGGCGTTGGACCAGGCGAAAGTGACGCTCTCGCAGCGTCAGCGGGATTGGGACAGGGCCGAGGATCTGTTCAAGAAGGGCATCTACTCTACCTCCCAGCATGACGACGCGAAACTCGCCTACGATCAGGCCAAGCTGGGCTACGATTCGTCCCGCACGATGGTCGAGCAGGCGAGAGCCGCGTACCAGAGGGCCCAGGACTACCTGGCCAAGACGACGATGCTATCTCCCATCAATGGCGTCGTGACGGCGGTGAACGCGAAAGTGGGCGAGACGGCCGTCATGGGCACGATGAATTTCTCGGGGACGGTCATCCTCACGGTGTCCGACCTCAGCCAGATCATCACCGAGGTGGAGGTTGACGAGGCCGACTTCCCAAGGCTCAAGATGGGCCAGCCGGTCATCGTTACGGTTGACGCCTTGAACGGGAAAAAGTACGACGGGACGGTCATCGAGATCGGCGCGTCGGCGCAGGCCGGGTCGTCCGGGGTTCAGACCAACATCAGGCAGTTCAAGGTCAAGGTGCTGATCACGAAGCCGGATGACCAGCTTCGCCCAGGGGTCACGGCCAGGGTGAAGCTTATAGCCGACAAGAGGCAGAACGTCATTCGCGTGCCCATCGGCGCCATACGCACCGAGGAGAAGAACGGCGAGCAGGTCTTCTTCGTGTTCATAGCCGACCACGGCAAAGTGGCCAAGCGCCAGATCAAGGCCGGGCTGTCCGACGACCTCTACACCGAAGTGACCGACGGCCTCAAGGGCGGCGAGGATATCATCACCGGCCCATACAGGCTCTTCAAGACGATGCGAGAGGGCGACCGGGTCAGCGTTAAGCTTCTGAAGGACGAGGATATCCAGAAGCAGCAGACCGGCGGAGTCGAAGTCCACGTTTCATAAGTCTGGGCGCCAGGCGGCGGAGATGAAATGAGCGAGAACGACGGAATACTCATTGATGCGCGCGGGCTAGTGAAGGACTACCCCATGGGCGAAGAGGTCTATCACGCCTTGCGCGGCGTTGACTTGACGGTGCGCCGAGGGGAGTTCATAGCCATCATGGGGCCGTCGGGCTCGGGCAAGTCAACGCTTCTCCATCTCCTCGGATGTCTGGACACTCCGACGTCCGGCGAGTACATTCTCGACGGAACGCCCGTGCACGCGCTCTCACACGATCAGCTCGCCGAGGTCCGGAACAACAAGATCGGTTTCATCTTCCAGAGTTTTTTCCTGCTGCCTCGGGCCAACGCCATGGAAAATGTCGAGCTGCCGCTTATTTACGCGAAGATCCCGCCCGCGGAGCGCCACCAGAAGGCGCTCGAAGCCTTACAATTCTTGAAGCTGGGCACCCACGCGCGGCACATGCCAAACCAGCTTTCTGGCGGCCAGCGCCAGCAGATCGCTATCGCGCGGGCGCTCGTGAACAAGCCGGCGCTCATCATGGCCGACGAGCCAACTGGCAACCTGGACAGCGCGACCTCGGCGGTGATCATGGACCAGCTCGCGGGGCTCAACGCGGGCGGCAACACGATCATCCTCGTCACGCACGAGCCGGACATCGCCACCTACGCGAAGCGCCAAGTGCGTATCCGCGACGGAAAGATCGTCAGCGACGACATGGGCAGGACGGCCAAGAAAGAGGAGCCACGGGCGTGAGCGCGGCGATAAAGCGCGAACAGCTTTACGGCTTCTGGGGCTCGGTCGGGGAGCTTCTCCGCATCGCTCTCAGAGCCATCCTCTCCAACAAGATGCGCTCCTTCCTCACGGTGCTAGGCATCATCATCGGCGTTCTGGCTGTTGTGACGGTCCTTTCGATCATCCAAGGCGTCTTCGCCTCATTCTTCAGCCAGTTTGAAACGATGGGCGCTGACACGATGTTCATCAGGCCGAACTGGGAGATGTTCCGAAGCCACCAGGAGGGCGTCCGCCGCCTCAAGATGACATACGAGGACGCGCTCGCCGTCAAGCGGGACGTGCCTCAGGTGAAGGAGGTGGCGCCGTTCATAATGCGGAGCGACGACATCGCCTACCACGGGCGGCGCGACTCGACGCAGATTCAGGGCACGACGGAGCCTTTCGCCGAGATGAACAGCATCGGGGTAGAGTCGGGGCGCTTCCTGGGCCCGATGGACGTGGCCGCCCGGCGCAAAGTCTGCGTGATAGGGCAGGACATCATAGACAAGCTCGCGCTGCCCGCGGCGTGCCTGGGCGACGAGATTCAGATAGGACGCGGAACCTACACGATAGTAGGCGTCCTCGAGAAGAGGGGCGGCTCCTTCGGGCAGAGCGAGGATGATGAAATCTACATTCCCCTCACGACGGCGATTCAACAGTACGGCACCGACACCGCGAACTCGGTCTTCATAATGGTACAGGTCAGGGACGCGAAGTACATGGACGACGCCGTCGAGAGAATCTCCCAGGTGATGCGCCGCGAGCACGGCTTGAGGTTCGGACAACAGGACGACTTCCGCATCTTCACCGTCGAGCAGGTCCAGAAGATCATCAAGCAGTTCACTGGGATCTCGACGCTGGTCGTGACGGCGATAGTCTCGATTACGCTGATCGTCGGCGGCATCGGCATAATGAACATAATGCTCGTCTCGGTCACGGAGCGCACGCGCTAGATCGGCATCAGAATGGCCGTCGGCGCGAAGCGGGTCCACATCCTCTACCAGTTTCTGATTGAATCGGTCACGCTCTCCACGCTGGGCGGAGTCATCGGACTGCTTGCGGGCTGGGGGCTCGCGAACCTAATTGTCTTTACCTTGCGCCACACGGTCTCGGAAGGGTTCCCGCCAGCCTACGTTCCGGTATGGGTGATCTTCCTGAGCCTCTTCTTCGCCGCCTTCACCGGCGCGGTCTTCGGCGTCTATCCGGCGTTCAAGGCGTCGCGACTCGATCCCATTGACGCGCTTCGGTACGAGTAGAGGGGAAGCGCCAAGCTCCAATGGTTGATAAGGGCTAAGTTGGTTGGTTTATAGGAGCTGTAGTGCTCCTTCTTTGTCTCTTATCATCTCAGCTGCCTTTTCTTCGCTTAACGATGACCTTGTCAATCCGATGGCCGTCCATGTCGGCTATCTCGTAGTGGGCGCCGTTGGATTCGATGGAGTCGCCTTCGGTGGGAATCCTCCCAAATAGGTAAAGCAGTAATCCGGCGAGGGTCCGGTAGCGCCCAATGCTTTCTCCTGGAAGGTCCGGAATCTTCAAGTGCTCCTTGAACTCGTCAATGGGGAGGGAGCCGTCCAGAAGCCAGCTTCCGTCCTCGCGCATCAGCGCCGGGCGCTGGTGTTCTCGCGTATCCGCGGTCTCGTCGCCGATAATTGTTCCCAGGAAATCTCTCGGCGTGACGAGCCCTTCCACGCCGCCGTGTTCGTCCACGCACAGCGCCGCGTGGGCGTGGCGGCGCTTTATCAGTTCGAGGACTTGAAGGGCGGAGCGGGTGGATGGAACGAAGAGCGCCTCGCGGAGCATTGATTTCGGCGGAGGCCTCTTCCCTGCAACGAGCGCGACGAGGTAATCCTTGGCGTTCAGGAGCCCCACGACGTTGTCCTGCCGTTTCTCGTAAACCGGAAACTCCGGGTGGCGAGTCCGCGAGATGAGCTCGATGGCCCGCTCGGTCTTTTCGTCGGCCGACAGGAAGACGATCTCGCGCCTCGGCGTCATCAAAAGGCTCACCGGCCGGTCCGATAGCCTGAGCACCTCTCTCAGCATCTCGTGCTCCTCGCGGCCCAGGACGCCCTCTTCAACTCCTTGGGCCAACGCCAGCTTGATCTCCTCTTCGGTCACCTTCGGTTCGCCCTTGCCTCGCGACGGTATCAGGCGAACCAGAAGTCCGCTCGAAGCGTTCAGCACCAGTACGGCCGGCGCCGTCAGGGTCATCAAGAGCTTCAGCGCGGGAGCCACCTGGCACGCGACGGCCGTTGGGTGGCGCAGGGCTAGCCGCTTTGGGACGAGTTCCCCCAGCACCAGCGAGACGTAGGTTATGCCGCCGACCACCAACGCCAGCGCGAGGATCATGGCATAGTGGTTGAGCAAGGAGAATCTTCCGAGGATTTCCGCCAAAGGCCGGGCCAGCGCAGCGCCGCCCAGAGCGCCGGTCAGGACGCCGGTCAGTGTCATTCCAACCTGGACCGCCGACAGGAACCGCCCAGGCTCCTTAAGAAGCGCCGTAGCGATTCTCGCCCCGCGTTCTCCCTTGGCGGCGCGCCGTTCAAGCCTCGCCCGGCGCGCCTTCAAGAGCGCCAGCTCCGAAAGCGCGAAGAAGCCGTTGGCAAAAATCAACAGCAGCAGGATCGCGAGTTGCATGAGAATCCGGCTCATCTCATTTCCGTACCAACTCGCCACAAGGCGGAGGCGAGGGGCTCAATTCAACTTTGCGAGCCGTCAACGGAGGAGGGGACGGAGCCGCTCCCAATCGCCCTCTTCCTCCGTCAAACTTCGATCGTCTCGCCGAAGGCCGCGATGCGCCCCTTGATCCCTTTTGCCTCGACGCGCTTCACGAACTCGCGCGGGTCGGCGGGGATCGGCGGGAAAGTGTTGTAGTGGATCGGCATCGCCTGCTTGCACCCTAGAAGGACGGCCGCTTCGACGGCGTCCGCGATGCCCATCGTGAAGTGGTCGCCTATCGGCAGAAGAGCTAGGTCAATCGGGTTCAGCCGCCCGTAGAGTGCCATGTCCGACATGATTCCCGTGTCCCCGGCGTGATAGACGCACTTCCCGCCCATCCAGACCAGGAAGCCGGCCGGATTGCCCCCGTACGAGCCGTCGGGCATGGCGGAGCCGTGCAGTGCCGGCGTCAGCTTGACCCTGCCCCAAGGGAATTCGCGGCTTCCCCCGATGTGCATCCCCACGGCGTCCACCCCTTTGGCCGACAGCCAGTTTGAAATCTCGAAATTGGAAATCGTATGGCACTTGTTCGCCTTGGC
>DAHXMK010000315.1 GCA_027365515.1 Candidatus Aminicenantota bacterium | reverse complement strand
TATCGAGAAGGCGGAAATTCTCCTGCAGAACGGCGAGCAACGGGATGCGGTCATCCTTCTGGAGAAGGTCATTCCAAAAGACCCCGGGAATCCTCTATTTCATTACCAGTTGGGGACCTGCTACCTTCAGAGCGACAAGGTGAAGGCGGAGTCCGAGCTGAAGAAGGCGCTCGAATTGAAGCCGGATTTCCCCCAGGCTTGCGAGCAGCTTCTGCTGCTCTGGATCACTACGGGGCGCGCCGAGCAGGCGCTCAGTCTGGGCAAAAACATTCTGAAGCGGACCGACGACTACGACGGAGCCCTGCACGCGCTGACCGGCTTCGCGGCGATCAGGGCGGGCCGGCCGGCGTCCGAGGCGCGCGCTTTCTTCGACGGTGGCATCCGCGACGGAGTTGAAGCGCCGATCGCGACGAAGGGGCGCGCGATTCTCGCGGTGCAGGAAGGCAAGAACGACGAGGCGATCTCGTATTTGAGGAAGCTGGCCGCGGTCTCGGAGCCTGGTTACATCGTGAACCTCGGAAAAGACCCGCGATTCGCGCCGCTTCATGAGGACGCCCGCTTCTGGAAGATCATACTAACGGCCCAGAACTCGGCGAGGTGACACGGCGTCGCCAAATAAATCGGGCGGGCGGGAAAACATCCCGCCCGCCTCGGACCGATTCAATAACTGAAACGTGCCCTCTTACCAAATCCGGCAGTGCTTGTCCGGAGCGTTTGACATCGCTCCCTGGTCGCAGCCGAAAGCCTTGGCGAATGCCGGAACGTTAGCCAGCGTGCCGTTCACGCGCCACTTTGCCGGAGGATGCGGGTCAACGGTGGCGAGCATCCTGGCAAACTGCGGCCTCACGCTTCCGGCCCATACGTTGGCAAAAGCCAGGAAGAACCTCTGCTGGGGCGTAAAGCCGTCAACCGAGGCCGGCTCGGGCTTGCCCTGAAGCGACTTTTCGTAAGCGCGCATGGCGAGCGTCACGCCGCCGAGGTCGGCGATTGCCTCGCCCTCGACCAGCTTGCCTTGAATGTGCAGGTCTCCGTCAACCACGTACCCGGAGTACTGGTCGGCGATGCACTCGCCGCGCTGTTTGAACGCCTTGAGGTCATCCGCCGTCCACCAGTTCTTCAGGTTGCCCTGCCCGTCGTATTTGGCTCCCTGGTCATCGAAGCCGTGGGTGATCTCGTGGCCGATAACGACGCCAATCGCTCCGTAATTAGCCGCGTCGTCGGCCTTAGGGTCGAAGAAGGGAGGCTGCAGGATGCCGGCCGGGAAAACGATCTCGTTCAGGTGCTCGTCGTAGTAAGCATTGACGGTGGGAGGGGTCATCTCCCACTCCGTGCGGTCAACCGGCTTGCCGATTTTTGAGAGATCGTACGCGTTGTCGAAAGCGCCGGAGTTCCATACGTTCTCGAAGTAGGAGCCGCGCCCCACGGCGAGCCCGGAGTAATCCCTCCACTTGTCGGGATACCCGATCTTCTCGGCTATCATCTCCAGCTTGGCGATCGCCGTCTTTCTAGTCGGCTCGCTCATCCAGGAGAGGGTCGCCAAGTCCTCGCGCAGCGCCGCCTTGATGTTGTGGAGCATATCGAGCACCTTGGCCTTGGCCTCCGGGCTGAAGTACTCCTTGACGTAGAGCTGGCCGAGCGCCATTCCCATCGCCCCGTCCTCGGTTCTCACGACTTTCATCCAGCGGGGGAGGTCTTCCTTCGTTCCGGTGAGGGCGCTTCGGAAAACGAATCCCTCCTTGACGAAGGGCGACGAGAGGTAAGGGGAGGCATAGCCGGCGAGGTGCCAGCTGAAATAGACCTTCCAGTCTTCAAGCGATGTTGACTTCAACTGCTGTGAAAGTCCCTTGAAAAAATCCGGCTGGCCGATGTTTATGTGGCCCTTCATCTCCGGGAGGCCGATCTCCTTGGCGTAGAGAGCCCAGTCGAAATCAGGCGAAATCTTTTCAAGCTCGGAGAAGGGCGAGGGGTGATAGACCTTCTCCGGCTCGCGCATTTCGACTCTTGGCATCGAGATCTTCGCGAGCGCCGTCTCGATGTCCATCACGATCTTGGCCTTGGCCGCCGCTTTTTCGGCCGTGTCTCCAACGAGCGCGAATGTCTTGGCGACGTGCTTCAGGTACTCGTCGCGGATCGCCTTCGATTTCGCGTCGTCCTTGAGGTAGTAGTCGCGGTCGGGGAGGGAGAGCCCGCCCTGGCGGAAGGTGGCTATGACGAGCGTCGCGTCCTTGTCGTCCTGGGCGGAACCCATCCTGAAGAGGACGTTGACGCCGTGTTGCTGAAGCCTGGCCGCCTCGGCGGAGAGCTCCCTGAGGTTCTTGCCCGCCTCAATCCTGGCAAGCTCCGGCACCATCGGCTTCGCGCCAAGCTCATCGGCTTTCTTTTCGTCCATCGCCGTGGTGTAAAAGTCGGCCAGCTTGCGCTCGATGGTTCCCGCCGGCGCCTTGTCGTCCTTGGCGAGCGACTCAAGAATGGCGTGAAGCTCCTCGGTGTTTCTAACCATCAGCTCGTCGAAGGTTCCCCACATTGGATAGGCCGGGGGGATCGGGTTGCTAGCGGCCCAGCCGCCAGTGGCGTAGCCGTAGAAGTCCTCGCACGGCTTCACCTTCTGGTCCAGATTGGCCGGGTTTACGCCGTGGACCTCCGTTTTCTTGGAAGCGGCCTCCGGTTTTGCCTCCTGCGCCCCCGCCTGGGCGCAAAGAGCGAGCACTGAACCTGCCACGATCAGGACTGCTAATTTC
>DAHXMK010000303.1 GCA_027365515.1 Candidatus Aminicenantota bacterium | reverse complement strand
AGAAGTTCCATGAACTCTCCAGCGGGCTTGGGGGCAGGTCCATGCCCCAGAAGATTATACCAGCATTGCGCCGGGAGGCCAGGAAGCTGGAACCGCGGCGTACGGGAGCAAGAAAGTATTGGCGTAGAAAGCGCTGTTTATTGCCGGTCACCCGGCCACCCGCTTCCGCCGATCCGGTCTCATCCCTTGAGCAGGCGCAGGCCGGCGGCGAGATCCGCAAGAGCGATGGGCTGGGTGTGAGGCGGCGGCAGCGCTGGGCGGCCTATGGCGCCAAGCGGGACATACATCACCTTGCCGCCCCTGTTTTTCTTGTCGGATCTAGCGGACGCCAGCACTTCGCGTGGCGAGAAGCGCTCCCAGACCGGGGCGAAGCCGCGCTCCGAGACCGCGCGCGCGATTTCCCTCAATTCCGCGCGAGGCAAGAAGCCCTGCGCGCACGCGCAGGCGGCTTCCCAGCAAAGCCCCGCCGCCACGGCACTTCCATGAGAGACCCGCCACTTGGAAAGCAGTTCAATGGCGTGGCCTGCCGTGTGGCCCGCGTTCAGAAGATTTCGCGCGCCGCTTGTTTCGAAAGGATCGGAAGCGACGATGGTGCCTTTGATTCTCACGGAAATCGCGATTAGCTTTTCTTGCAAGTCTCTTTCCCGGCGGAGGATGCCGATGGGCGTGGCGGCCATCGCACCGAAGTAACGGGCGTCGGCGATGAGCCCATGCTTAATGCACTCCGCCAGTCCCTCGCGCCACTCCTTGGCGGGAAGCGTCGAAAGCAGGCCCGGAGCGTCGAAAACGGCAGCCGGATTGTGAAAGAGGCCGATCAGGTTTTTGCCCGCCGGGACGTTGACGCCCGTCTTTCCGCCGATCGCCGCGTCAACCATCGCCAGCAGCGTTGACGGGACGGCGACCCACGGCACGCCCCTTGCGAACGTGCCGGCGGTGAAACCGGCAAGGTCGGTCAGCGTGCCGCCTCCCAAGGCGATGATCAGCGTATCCCTGCCGAAACCACGATCCAGGAGCGCGTCCTCCAGCCGCTCCTTTTCGCGGCGGCTCTTGTTGCGCTCCCCTTTTCGCGTGACGATTATTTTCAACCCGGGCAGTTGGCTCCTCAATGAGGAGACCGCCGAGCCGAGAATATTCTCCAGTCCCCGCTGAATGACCAGAACCGGCCTGTTCGATGGAAAGGATGATCTGATGAATTCCCCGGTCCCGGACAAAAAGTCATCGTCCAGAAACACCGGATTTTCAAGCGCGGTTTTGACGCGCCTGATTTGGCTGGCGCCCAAGGCAGGATGGGCGGGCTCCGTTGGAGGAGCCCGCCCTCTTGACTACATCTTTACGAAGACGATCAGCAGCGTGTAGAGGGACAGCGACTCGATGAAGACGAGGCCGATGATCATCATGAGCTGCAGCTTGTCGGCGATGCCGGGGTTGCGGGCGGCGCCTTCGCAGGCGGCCGAGATCGCCTTGCCCTGGGCCAGGCCGCAAATGGCAGAAGCGAACGCCATGGCGAAGCCGGCGGCGAGCATTCCAAGCGATTCCTTGCTCAAGCCGGCGCCGGCCGCGGCGCCTTCCTGCGCGAAAACCGGGGCGGCCATAATCGTGGCC
>DAHXMK010000302.1 GCA_027365515.1 Candidatus Aminicenantota bacterium | reverse complement strand
AAGCACTTCGGCCTGTCCGAGGCGGGGGGGCCGTAGGAGAAGCTCATTCCCATACAGCCGAGGCCGATTGCCGAGACTTCAAGGCCGCTCTTTCCAAGCTTTCGTTTTTGCATAGCCGTCTGCCTTTCCAATAAGTCGAGCGATTAAGATCGCAGCGATGCCATGTCAATGGAGAAACGGTATTTCACATCGGATCTCAGCATTCGCTCATAGGCTTCGTTGACCTTCTGGATGGGGATAACCTCCACGTCGGCGGTGATGCCCTGAGTTCCGCAGAAATCGAGCATTTCCTGGGTCTCGGCGATGCCTCCGATAAGAGAGCCGGAAAGGCTCCGGCGGCCGAGCAACAGGCCGAAGGCGCCGACCGCCAGCGGCTTCTGAGGCGCCCCCACCAAGGTTATGTTGCCGTCGCGGCGCAAGAGCCAGATGTAGGTATTGATGTCGTGCTCGGCGGCGACCGCGTCGAGGATGAAATGGAAGCTGCCGGCGTGCTTCCTCATCTCGTCGGCGTTGCGCGAAATGACCACCTCGTCGGCGCCCAGGCGGAGTGCGTCCTCCTTCTTGCTCGGCGAGGTGGTGAAGACCACGACGTGGGCGCCCAGCGCGTGGGCGAACTTCACGGCCATGTGGCCCAAGCCTCCGAGGCCCACCACGCCTACCTTCTGGCCCTTGGTGACGCCCCAGTGGCGCATGGGAGAGTAAGTGGTGATTCCCGCGCAGAGGAGCGGCGCGGCTCCGGCCAGGTCGAGGTTTGAAGGGACATGAAGGACGAAGTGCTCGTCCACGACGATCAGGTCCGAATAGCCGCCGTATGTGGGGAGTCCCAGGTGGTTGTCCTTGGAGCCGTACGTCATGGTCTGGTTGGGGCAGAACTGTTCGAGGCCGGCCCGGCACTCGGGGCAGGTCCGGTCCGAGTCCACCATGCAGCCCACTGCGGCGAGGTCGCCCGCCTTGAACTTGGCGACCCCAGAGCCCGCCTTAGCGACGCGGCCGACGATCTCGTGGCCGGGTACGCACGGGTAGACCGTGGGCATGAGGTCGTGCCACTCGTCCCTCGCGTAGTGGAGGTCGGAGTGGCAGATGCCGCAGAAAAGGATCTCGATCTGGACATCGTGAGGGCCGGGCTCCCGGCGTTCGATCATCGCGGGGCCGAACGGCGAGGTGGCGCTTGCGGCGGCGTAAGCTTTTATCTTATTCATGGCTTGTACTCCTTCTAAAGCGTTTTGTCCTGGTCCAGGCCCGCTCGCCATCCTTGGCTGACGCAAAACTATCGCGGCCCCGGCCTCTCGTGTTTTTGACCATCATCGCTATCGGCGTGCGCGGCGGCCTCCAGTCCAGGGCGATCCGTACGCCGATGTCCGGCGTCCCAGGCGGGAGGCGCCACCGTTACGCAAGAAGATTATGGGGCGGAATCGGAGGGAAGTGTTGCCTAAAACTGCGAATCTCTATCCCGATTCGCCGGAACCCTCTGGAGTGCTTTTCAGTTGTGGAGAGCGGCGGGAGGAAAGACGGAAACAATCACGGCGAAATAGTGAAAGATGCTGCCGGCCAGGACAAAGATGTGCCAGACGGCGTGAAAGTATCTGACTTTTGTATCGAAGGCGAAGAAGAGAATGCCCGCCGTGTAGGCAAGGCCTCCGGCGCACAGCCAGATGAGCCCCCAGCCGGGTATGCTGCCGATCAATGGCTTCGTGGCGATGACTATGAGCCATCCCATGGCGAGATAGACAAGCGCCGACATAATGGCGAACCGCCCGATGAAAAAGACCTTGAACAATATCCCCGCCAGAGCCAGCCCCCAGATCACGCCGAATATGGACCAGCCCCATGCGCCCTTAAGGCAGACGAGCGTGAAAGGGGTGTAGGTTCCGGCAATGAGGAGGTATATGGCGCAGTGGTCCAATATCCTGAAAAGCTTCTTTGGCCCCTTGTACTTCACGCTGTGGTAGAGCGTCGAGGCGAGGTAATTAAGGACCAGCATAGCGCCGTAGACGCTGCACGCGACGACCGTCCTGGCGCCGCCTCTTGTCGCCGCCATGACCGTGACAACTGCGAGCCCGGCGATGGCGAGGCCCAGCCCGAGGCCGTGGGTGATTGCGTTGGCGGTCTCCTCGATGAACTGGCCGCGAAGCTCATTCCATCTTTCTAGGCTGCTCATTCCTCCGCCACCTGAAAAACGATCTTGCCTCGCCCGTGGCCGCTTTGAAGCCGCTGGTGCGCCTCGGCCGCGCGCTCAAGCGGGAGGACGGTTTCGACGACCGGGTCAATGAAGCCCCTTTCAAGCAGCCTCGCGAGCTGGTCGAGCGTCTCCCTCCTCCGCTGCATGAAGAGGAAGTGCGCTTCGGCGTTCTTAAAATAGGCCGGGGCGAGCGACGAAAGCGGCGCCTTGCCCATCGCTTCTGGCGCTATGGTTACGACGCAGCCTCCCTGGGAGACGGCCATGAAGCTCCTGGCGAAGACCTCTCCTCCAACGGTGTCGAGGACGACGTCCACTCCCCGCCCTTTCGTCGCGTCGGCGACGGCCTCGACGAAATCGTGGCT
>DAHXMK010000301.1 GCA_027365515.1 Candidatus Aminicenantota bacterium | reverse complement strand
ATGGCTCGGCCGCGTGGCGGCGCATCCTTCTGCGTAGCTCCGGTTCGAGCCCAAGGACGTCGAGGCTGAGCTTCTTGAACTCCTCGCTCGTGGACTCCTTGTCCAGTATTCGGATTACGCAGTCCTCGCCGTGGATGGTCGGGATAATGCTGACGCGGAAGTCAACCGTCCGCCCCTTCACCTTCAGCTTGAAGCGGCCGTCCTGCGGAACGCGCTTCTCGGCGATGTCCAGCTCGGCCATGACCTTGATGCGGGAGATGATCGTCGCGTGGAACCGCTTGTCTATCGGCTCCATGGCGGGATACAGCACGCCGTCTATGCGGTACTTGATCTGAACCTCGTTGTCGCCAGTCTCCACGTGGACGTCGCTGGCGCGCCGCTGAAGCGCGTTGAAAACGGTGTAGTCAACGAGCTTGATGATGGGGCTCGTGTCCTCGGAGAGCTTTTCAATCGAGACGACTTCCTCTTCGCCGTCCTGCGCGTCCTCCCGGACGATCTGCATCCGGAAGTCTTCTGAAACCTCTTCGAGCACGCGCTGGCTGGATTCCGACTTCTTGAGGATCTCCGTGATGCCGCTGCGCGCCCCGACCTTCACCCTGACCCGCCTTTTCAAGTGGGCTTCGAGTTCGTCGAGCATCGCCACGTTGGCCGGGTCGGATGGAACGACCGCGAGCGCGTCCCCCTCGTCGGCCACGGGCACGAAGGTATAGCGGAACATTAGGTCAACAGGGATTGACTGGAACAGCGCCGGGTCGGCACGGAATTCCTTCAAGTCAAAATATGGAAGCCGCAAGCTTTCGGCGAGGCGGCGGGCGTTCTTCTCCTCGTTGAGAAGCTCGCCCTCGGTCGGCAAGTTGGCTAATACGTCCGCTGGTTGCGCTGGCATCAGCTATCGGCTCCTATCCCCCGACGAGATTGTACATTGAAAAGAGCGGCATGTACACGGAAAGCACGATGATTGCTACTAAAACGGCCATCACGACCAGAAGCGCCGGCTCTAGCATGGCGATGAAGCGCTCGACGGCAGTGGTCAATTCGTCGTCGTAAAAACGGCTCACCTGGTCGAGCATCTCCGCCAAAGCGCCCGTGGATTCGCCGACTTCAATCATTTCTATCGCGAGGGGAGTCGCGGTCTCGGTCTTTTCGAGGCTCGACCAGAGAGACTGGCCTTCGAGCACGAGCCTTTTCGCCTCCTGAAGCCCGACGCGGAAGAAAGCGTTGCTCATCGCCTCGGCGACTACGTCCAGGGCCGTCACCACCGGGATGCCGCCCTGGACGAGCGTTCCAAGCGTCCGGCACATATTGGCTATGTTGTAGCGCCTTATGTTCAAGCCGAAGAGCGGCAGGCGGAGGTAGAAGCGGTCAAGCATCAGCCTGCCCTGGGGCCTTGAACCGATGGCCTTCATTGTCACCGGCACCGCGATCACGATAGCGAGCATGAAGGGCCAGCCATACTGAAAAACTTTGGAGACGCCCATTACCACTTGCGTGAGCATGGGCAGCTTGGCTCCCGCCCCCGTGAAGAGCTGCGCGAACTTCGGGACGATGAAAGTCATCAGGACCGTGATCAAGACAGCGGCAAGGACGAGCAGGATGATGGGGTATATCATCGCGGAAACGATCTTCTTTTTTACGGCCTGCGCGGTCTTCAGATAGAAAAGGTAGCGCTGGATGACCGTCACCAGCTCGCCGCTTCTTTCGCCCGAGGCGATCGTGGCCGGATAGATTCTCGGCAGGACGTCGCCGCGGTTGGCGAACGCCTCGGAGAGCGATGCTCCGGAACGCACGTCCTCCTTCACCTGCTCAAGGAGCTTTTCAAAGAAGGTGTTTCTCTTGCGGGATAGCAGTAGTTCAAGAGCGGTGAGGACCGGCAGGCCCGCTTTCAAGAGAGCCGAGAACTCCTGGTTGAAGACGATGAACTCCTTCGAGCCGACCTTCTTCTTTGCCGGCGATGCTCCTTCGAGCACCGAGAGGAATCCGCTCTTGGGCCTGATTCCGAATACGAAATAGCCCTTCTCCTCAAGCTGGCCCCTGAGGACGCGCTCGTCCGGCGCCATCATTTCCTGTATGACGACGTCACCGGCGGCGGTCCCGAGCCTGCACTCGAATTTCGGCATCAGGGGCGCTCCTTGGCGCTCGCTTCCGGCATCAGCACGGGAGTCAGCGACAGCCGGCACGATTGGGAAGTAGCCTCAAGCGCGGCCACCAGAACCGTCGGCTCTCCTTCGGGCAGGACGGCGCGGCCGCTGAAAACGGGAGTCTTGACCCCGTCAGCCTCTCTGAGGACCGAGAGCTCCGACAAGGCCAGCCTGCGCTTGGTGGGGTCGTAGCCTTCAGCCGAGGCCTTGAGGGTGAACCCGGGAACGAGGACGGCCTCGGAGGAACCGCCCTCCGTGATGTCCATCACCTGCTCCGCGCTGGCCGACGGCGTGGTGCGCTCCATGAAAGAGGCGGCGTCGGTGAAGAGGGGCTCGTCGCGAAGGAGGCCGGTCTTCTTTGGTGCGGAGTAAACGCTGAAGCGGGCTTGAAGCGCGAAGCGCCTGGCCGGAACGTCCAGCGCCGCAAGAAGCGCCCTCGCGGCTTCGGCTCGAGGCCTCTCGTCGCTTATGTAGATCGCGTTTGCGGCGCGGTCAACGGTGATCTGGCCCCTGGGGCCCGCTTCCTCACTGACCCTTGCGATGACCGAGCGCACGTCCCGGTACTTGAGCGCCACCCTGAAAGTGACAAGCTCCTGCGCCGCTATGAGCAGGGGAATGGCCGCGGCCAGAAGAAGTCCAACCGTTCTCGCCTTCATGACCTGCCTCCCGTGCGAATCGCCAGTTCTCCACCGGGCAGCGGCTGCACGACTCCGCTGTCAGGTTGAAAAATGGGCTCATTGGATGGCGGCACCATTGCCATAAGAGGGGCAACGTTCCTTCTTATCGCAAGCCGAGCGAAGCCCGCGCCAAGGCCCGCAAGGGCCGCAAGCGCCAGCGCCAAGGCGCCAGCGCGGCGCAGCCATCTCGACCGCTTCTCGCGGCGGAACCTCAACGACACGTTTCGCATGAAAGGTTCCCACGACTCGTTGGTTCTCTCAAAGGGTTCGGCGTTTTCAGTCACGGCTTCACCCCTTTCTCCAAAAGCGCGCGCGCCATGCGGCGGCGGGCGGACATGTATTGGTTTCTAGCGGTAGAGGGCCTTATCTCAAGGCGCGACGCTATCTCGTCGAAAGAGAATCCCTCGTAAGCCCGAAGAGAAAAGACTAGGCGCTCTCCGGAAGGAAGGAGCGCCATGGCGCCGGCGACCACTCTCGCCGTGGCCCGCGAAA
>DAHXMK010000299.1 GCA_027365515.1 Candidatus Aminicenantota bacterium | reverse complement strand
GGCCACGCCGACTTCGGCGGCGAGGTGGAGCGCGCCCTCACGATGGTGGACGGGGTGCTTCTTCTCGTTGACGCCGCCGAGGGGCCGCTGCCGCAGAGCCGGTTCGTCCTCAAGAAGTCCCTCGAGAAGGGGCTCAAGGCGGTGGTCGTCATAAACAAGATAGACAGGCCCGACGCCCGTTCGAGCGAAGTGTTGAACGAGATATACGACCTTTTCATAGACCTCGACGCCACCGACGAGCAGATAGACTTCCCGGTCATTTACACCAACGCCAAGAAGGGCACGGCGACGGCCGATCTGTCGGTCCAAGGGGAAAGCCTTCTGCCGCTCTTCGAGACCATTTTGAAGACCGTTCCCGCCCCGGAGTACGAAGAAGGCGCGCCGCTTCAGGCGTGGGTCACCAACCTCGACCACAGCGACTACGTCGGCCGTCTCGCCTTGTGCCGCGTGGTGTCCGGGAGCATCAAGCAGGCCCAGGAGGTGCTTCTTCTCCAGGAATCGGGCCAGGCCAAGGGGAAGGTCGTCAACCTCTACGGCTTTATGGGGCTGGAGCGCGCCGAGATTCAGGAGGCCGGCCCAGGCGACATCTGCGCCGTCGCGGGCTTGGAGGCGGCCTCCATCGGAGACACCATCGCCGATCCTCAAACTCCCAAGGCCCTAGCCAGAATCCGCGTTGACGAGCCGACGCTCTCGATGGTCTTTTCGGCGAACGTCTCGCCTTTCGCCGGCAAGGAAGGGCGCTTCGTCACCGCCAGGCAGATCAGGAACCGGCTGGAAAAGGAGGCCCAGCGCAACGTCAGCCTCAAAATCAATTTTCCCGAGATGGGCGACCAGTACGAGGTGATGGGGCGGGGCGAGCTGCAACTGGCCATACTCATCGAGACGATGCGGCGCGAGGGATTCGAACTGGCCGTCAGCCGCCCGAAAATCCTGACGAAGCTGGCGCCGCAGGGCGGCGTCCTCGAACCGATGGAAATCGTTCAGGTGGACTGTCCAGAAATTTTCGTCGGCGCGGTCACGCAGTTGATAGGCGTGAGAAAGGGCCGCCTCCTGAAGATGGTCAACCACGGCACCGGACGCGTCCGGATGGACTGGCGCGTCCCGAGCCGCGGCCTCATCGGTTTCAGGACGCGGTTCCTCACCGAGACGCGTGGCACCGGCATCATAAATCCCCTCTTCGACGGCTACGACTCTTGGCAGGGTGCGATAGAGGGCCGCGTCACGGGCGCGCTCGTCGCCGACAGGCCGGGCAAAGCGACCGCCTTCGCCATCGAGCACCTGCAGAGCCGCGGGGAGTTTTTCATTTCGCCTGGCGCGCCGGTCTATGAGGGGATGTTGGTCGGCGAGCATTGCCGAGAAAACGACCTCGACGTGAACATCGTCAAGGACAAGCACTTGACCAACATGCGAGCCTCGACTTCGGACGTAGCCATCAAGCTCGTTCCGCCAAGGGTCATGAACCTCGAACAGCACCTCGAATTTTTAGGCGAGGACGAGCTGTTGGAAGTGACTCCGGCTTCGCTCAGGCTGAGAAAAAAGACGCTCAAGATGACCGACCGTTACAGGGAGCGGCCGAGGGCGTAGCGGGGCCAACCGAACGGTCCGCCCGCCGCCATCGGTCTCGTCATCGTGCAGGCGCTACCGCGTTCAATTCTCTATCTCGGTCCACTCGCGAGATCTT
>DAHXMK010000283.1 GCA_027365515.1 Candidatus Aminicenantota bacterium | reverse complement strand
TTTGCAAGCAAAGGCCGCTACGGGAGGGGGCGGAGCCCCTCCCCTCTACGGCTCACGTCTCACTTCTCACGTCTCACGTCTTACTTTCTTTCCTTCGCGTCCTTCGTGTGGCGTCATTCGTTTCCGGCGATCATCGCCTTGACCAGGCTCAACGGCCTCTTGCCCGTCGTGGTCAAGTAGAGGTGCACTATCAGGAAGGCGAGAAAGAGATAGGCTCCAAGGGCGTGGGCGGGCCCTATCACGGCCAATCCGCCCACTTTGGCGAAAACGTGCGGCCAGCGGTTGGCGCCCCATAGCAGGAGCCCCGTCGCGATCTGGTAAGGAAAGAGGACGTTCAGGAGCATCAGGTAGGTCAGCTTCTGCAAAGGGTTCAGCTTGTGGCGGTGGTCGGCTTCGAAGGGATGCGGTTCACCCTTGAATATTCCGTGGAAGTAGTACCTGAACTGCCTAATGGCGCCGGTCGTGAAGTCGTCCATCTTCGGTATGAAGTGGTGGTACTTCTCGGCGGTCATGTGGTAGAAGAGGCCGAGAAAGGCGTTCGCCAGCAGCGCGATTCCTATGAGCGAGTGGAAATGAACCGCGCGGGCCATGTCGCCGGCGACGGGAAACTTGTCCGGGTAGTGAAGCTGGAATCCGGTCAGCAGGAGGACGATGATCGCAGCCGCCTGGAGCCAGTGCCAGACCCTCTCATGAAGCGAATAGAGCTGTTCCTGGTTGTTCATTGGTCGCCTCCTCTTCCTAGAAGCAGGCGCAAGGCGCCGTGGGTCAGGGCGAAGAGCAGCGCCCCGGCGACGGCAAGCCAGCCCACGGTCTCGATCCATTTCACCCGCGAATTGCCGATGATGTAAAAGGAGGACAGAAGCTGGCGGTTGTCGAAGACGACTCCCTTCTTGGTCCACTTGGCGATGTCCCGCTCGGCGCCCTGAAAGTAAACCGGAACGTTCTTGGGCAGGGCCTCGTCGAGGTCTAGCTGCCGGTGGAGGATGCTTTTCCCGCCGTGGCAGGAAGTGCACTCCCTCGTCGCCTGGCCCTTGCCGACGGTGCTGTGGCTCATCGCCCAAGGGACGACTTCGATCCTCAATTCGGGGTCGCTTATGCCGGCGTACTTCCGAAGCAATCCCTTGACCAATTCTATTTTTTGCGGAGTGTCGTAAACGGCCTGGTCCCTGTCTATGATGCCGTCCTTGTCGGCGAAGGCCTTGGTGATTTCCGGCCTGTAGACCCATCCCTGGTCGGGGTCGTGCTCGCTGAAGAACGCCTTCTGGACCTGCCACGTGAAGACCGGCCTGCCTTTGGCCTTGTCGAACCAGTAGAGGCCGGTGATCAAGTTCGTCGGCCTTATCTGTGGCCGCCCGTCCTTGTCGAGAGTGGAGATGTAGGCGGGCTTGAAGCCGGTTACCTTCGAGTCGGGGTCCACGATGTCGCCTTGGATTCCCCGGAAGGTTATTCGGCTGGTGCCGGTGTCCATGAGAAATCCCCACTCGTCGCTTCTGTAGGCCCAGAAGTGGACCTCGGGGATATGGCAGGTCTGGCAGGTAAGATTCTGAAAGTGAATCTGCTTGTAGGGAAGGAACTGGTGGGTTCTGGATGTGTCGTGGCATTCGTCGCAGCCGCGCATCGTGTAGTGGCGGCTTACGTTCACCGTCTCGGGGGGGATGTTGCCCCGGGCGAAGTTGTGGTCGGGCCTCTTGAGGTACGTGGCGATGTCCTCCTCCTCGGGCCTGTAGTTGAGGTTCATCGCCGGGTCGGACTGTATCTTCCGCCCGGGGTTGTTCGGCGCGAAGTGGCAGTCAATGCAGACGAGCCCCTTGGCGGCGTGGATGTCCCACGGGTAGTTCATTTTCTCCTTGCCCGCGATGTCGGGGGAGACCGTATCGCTGATCTTCGCGCCGTTGTAGATCCATCCGGCTTTCTCGGTGCCGCGCATGATGTCGCCGAAGACTATCGGCTGGATGGTGGTGGAGTTCTTGGCCGAGAAGCCGTGGCATTGGGCGCAGTTCTCGAGCGTTGGGTCGGAGAGGTTGAGGGCGTCGGGCTTTACGGTGCCGTCCGGGTTGAAAGCCTCGGGCCTGTACTTCAGGGAGCCGTCGGCGGCGGCTTCGACGATCTTCGTCCCGGCGAGCGTGGCGGTGTCGGCCCAACGGAAATCCCCCTTGGCCATCCGCTCCTTGCGGTCTTTCCTGCTGGAGCCTGGAACGTGGCAGATGAAGCAGTCGCCCTCGGCGATTCCGCTCTTGTGCCAGTCCCAAGGCTTGACCTCGCCCGTCTTCGCGTCCCTTATGGAATAGCTCGGGTCCAGAGGCCCTTTAGAAACGGCTTGCGGCGTGTCGTACCGCCTTCCGTAAAGGTCGTATTCGGAGATGCCTCCTCCGGTGTGGCAGACGCCGCACTTGGTAAGCCACTCGGGCTGGCTCATGTCAACGTCCGAAGGGTCGGCCACGCCCGCGTGGGTGAGCTGTCGGTTGGGGATGATCGAGAACTTTCCAAACATCCCTGGCGACGAGTTGAAGGGGGCGATGTTGTGCGACGCCAAGAGCTTCGGGTCCATCTCGTTCTTGCCCTGCTGAAAGTGGAAGCTGTCGGTGATGAAGTCGTAGTCGTGGCACTTCCCGCAGGTCTGCCTCGTGCTGATCGGATTGCCGGAGTAAAGGACATTTCCGCCCTTCTCGTCTTTCAGAACTATTGACGGATGGGGCACTTTGGAGGCCGCCTGCTGGAGCGCCAATGGCTTCCCGCCCGACATCTCCTCCGGCTGTTTCCCAAGGGCAAGCCCGGCGAGCGGCGAGGCGAAAAGCGCCGCCAGAATCATTCCCGCCCGCAGGGACACACTCTTCGCTCTGCCCGGCGGCCTCAAGCGGCCGGGCCGTTCGTTGCTGGTCATTTCATTCTCCTAATGCGTCAAGCCGTTGTCTTGCAAGTGAACGCCTGCGCCGCGCGAAGCGGCGCTATTTTTTCTTTGCCGCCTCCTTCAGCGCCTTGACCAGATTGTCGAAGAGGGCCGGGTATGTCGTCGCGCCGGGGATGTTCTCGATGGAGGAGGCGACCTCGATGACCTTGAACCCATGCTCCGCCCGGAAGGCCTTGCCATATTCACTGGGGGTGTTCGGGTCGAGGATCACGATGTCCGCCTTCATCTCCTTGACGTGGGCCATCAGAAGCTTCGGCGTGGGAAGGACGCCCGGCGTCTGCTTGCACGATACGAAGGTCGGGCCGCCTAGAGCGGAGAAGTTCTGCCATCCGCACTGGGCCGAGAAGACGCGAAGCGTGGAGAGAGGCTTTATCTCCTGCTTCCAGCGGGCGACGTCGTCGGCGATCGTCTTCTTGAAGGCTGCCGCGTTTGCAAGGAAATAGTCCCGCTTGTCCGGCTTTAGATCCCCAAGCCCTTCCGCCGCGGCCAGCGCGATGGTGGCCCCGTTCTCGGGATTGAGCCAGAAGAAGGGGTCTCCAGGCATCATGGATGGATCAACGTAGCCGAAGCACTGCGAGGTCGGAATGTTGACCCTCGCCGCGCCCTTCGAGACGTCAATCCACGTGCGTGAAGCCGCCTCCTTTTCGCCGAGCGACTCGTTGATTGCGCCCGACTCGTTGAAGAAGCCGGTCCAGACGATGACGTTGGCTTTCTCGAGCCTGCCCTCGACGGACGGTTCGACTTGGAGCCCCTTTCTCAGTATGCAGCCCTTGAAAAGACTGAAGCACTCGACCTGGTTGCCCCCAACCGCCTTTACGATGGCCTCAATGTCGGGCTCCGTCACCGCGACCACTAGCTTTCCCGGCTGCGCCGCGAAAGTGGCGGCCGCTCCAGCGATCAACATTGCGGCGGCCATCGCGAGCCGGGTTTTCCACGAACTTGCCTTGGTAAACATCACGCACCTCCTGCGCTAGAAAAAGAGCTTCATTGTCCTAAGACCCCGGGCATCCTGAACCTCGGTTCGCCCAATGCCCGGCACCTGTACGCCGATATAACCTCCATCACCTCGCCAGCCAGCCCTCCTATGACCTCTATGCCCAAAGAACGGATGTCGTCCTCAACCTCCTTGCCGATCGCTCCGCAAAGGAGAAGGTCAACCCCGAGGCTCTTGAGCTTGGGCGCCCGCTCCCAGGGCGCGAGCCCCTTGCACTGGCGATGGCCGGCACCCCTCACCCCTTTTTCGTCTATCCGCCACAACGTCACCTTGTGGCAGAAGTCGAATGTCGGGGCGACTCTTCCTTTGAATTCAGGCACGGCCACCAGCATGACCTCCTCCGCCACGGAGACAGCAATAGCAGTGCCAATATCACTTAGTTATGGAAAAATATATCAGAACGGCGATTGTGGCAGGACGGTCTCAGGCCGGGGGAACGCAAAGAGTGATGCAAGATGCGCCGCCGTCTTGAAAGCCGGTGCAAAGTGCAACATGGCTTGTGAGGGTCACTTCTTGGAGGGCTTCTTTCCCTCGCGCTTCAGCATACGCCACAGCGTCGTCTTGTTGATGCCGAGTTCTCTGGCGGCGGCGCTCCTGTTGCCGCCGTGCCGCGCCAGGACTGACAAGACGTGGGAGGAGACCGCTTCGCTGAGCTTGCCGCCAAGCGCGGGGAGCATCCCGCCTTTGGCGCTCCTGGCCGAGTGGCGCACCGAGGAGGGCAGGTGGTCCTGCGTGATCCACCCTTGGCGGCACAAGATGCATGCGTGCTCGATCATGTTTTCCAGCTCGCGTATGTTGCCCGGCCACGAGTAGCTCAGGAGATGGCGCATGGCTTCTGGCGTGAAGCCTTGGACGTCGCGGTCTCTCAGCTTGTTCAGCTTCGCGAGGAAGTGGCTTGCCAGGATGGAAATGTCCTCCCGGCGCTCCCTCAGAGGCGGGATTGCAATCTGCACCACGTTGAGCCTGTAGTAAAGGTCCTCCCTGAAGCGCTCGGCCTTGACCTCTTCGAGAAGATTCTTATTCGTCGCCGCGAGGAAGCGTACGTCGGCCTTCATGGTGCGGTTGGAGCCGAGCGGCTCGTAGCTCCTTTCTTGAAGAAGCCTCAAGAGCTTGCACATGTCGTAAACGGCCAGCGCGGCGGCTGCCGCGGAAGCGAGCGCCTCCATCTCGACGCCGGTGCTGCCGCGCGCTTTGCAT
>DAHXMK010000264.1 GCA_027365515.1 Candidatus Aminicenantota bacterium | reverse complement strand
GCTCCGAGGCTTCGCGGTCGCCTTTTCTAAGGCTCTTCAGCATGGCCGAGGCGTGGATTCCGGTGCCCGTCCTGTATGCGTCCCTCCCGAAGGCGGGATATGAGAACGGGATTTCGACGCCCATCCATCCAGCCACCTTGTCCACGCAGGAGGCGAGCCCCGTCAAGTCGTCCTCGATGGCACCGTCAATTTTCAGGTTGACCAGAAGCAGGTCGAGCGGCGTGTTGCCGGCGCGCTCGCCCAGTCCAAGGAAGGCGCCGTGAAGCCTGTCCGCCCCCGCCTCCCAAGCCGACAGCGCCGTCGCGACGCCCAGCCCCCGGTCCTGGTGGCCGTGCCAGTCAATGGCCACGTTCTCTTTCGATTCGGCGACGATCTCTTTTAGAAACGAGACTATCCTTGCCGCGCCGCGCGCCGTCGCGAAGCCCACCGTGTCAGCCACGCAGAGCCTCCTCGCGCCGCTCCCGATGGCGCTCAGGCAGAGGCGCTTGAGCGCTTCAGGCCTCGTCCTCGTGGTGTCCTCGGTGACGAACATGGCCGGAAGCCCGTTCTTGACGGCTTCGGCGATCGCTTGGCACGCGGCCTTTTCAACGAAGCGCACATCCCACCCTTCGGCGACCTGGCGGATCGGGCTGGAGCCGATGAAGGTGGCCACCTCGATCGGAATGCCGGCCCTTTGGGAAATATCCACTACGACGCGAACGTCCTCCACCTTCGTCCTCGATGCGCAGTTGAGCGACAGAGGAAGCCTCGCGCGCGCCACCTCCTTGGCGAGCGCGAGCGTGTTGGCGCGTTGTTTCGCGCCGGCGGCGGGGATGCCTATGTCAATGGCGTGGACGCCGAGCGAGGAGATGAGATGGAGGAATTCTTTCTGGTGCCCGATGGACGGCGCTTTTACCGATGGGCACTGGAGGCCGTCCCTGAGCGTCTCGTCGTCAAGCTCCACGGCCTTGCGCGTCGGGCGCTTCTCTCCGGCTCGGTTCCAGTCGTAGATCAGCGCCCTATTCTTGCCAATGCCCACTCGCGGCCCTATCTTCCCTTGAAACGCGCGGCTCGCTTTTCGAGAAACGCGGCCGTCCCCTCTTTCTTGTCTTCCGTGGCGCATGCCAGGCCGAAGAGCGTCGCCTCGTAGTAGCAGGCCTCTTCAAGCGGCATGTCGGAGCCGTAGGCAACGGCTTCGATGCAGTAGGCCGCCGCCAGCGGGGCTTTGGCGGCGAGCTTCTCGGCCAGCGAGAGCGCCTCGCCCATCAGCTTCTCCTGGGCGAAGACGGCGTTCACGAGGCCGATCTCCCTCGCGCGGGCGGCGGAAACGCGGTCCCCGGTAAGAAGCATCTCAAGCGCCGCGGCCCTGCCGGCGAGCCTCGAGAGCCTTTGAGTGCCGCCGTAGCCGGGGATGATGCCTAGGTTTATCTCAGGCTGGCCGAACCAGGCCGTCTCCGAGGCGAGCCTGACGTGGCAAGCCATCGCAAGCTCGCAGCCTCCTCCAAGAGCGAAGCCGTTTACCGCCGCGACCACCGGCTTCAAGAAGCGCTCGATGCGCCTGAAAAGCCCCTGCCCGTAAAGGGCGAAGGCTTTGCCCGCCTCGGCTCCAAGGCCGGCGATCTCGGTGATGTCGGCGCCCGCCGCGAAGGCTTTCGGCCCGGCGCCGGTGACGACAACGGCGTGAAGAGCCTCGTCGCCCTCAACCTCGTCGAAGGCTTCGCCAAGCTCTCTCAGCGTGGCGCGGTCCAGCGCGTTGAGCTTCTCCGGACGGTTGAGGGTGATGACGCAGACGGCTCCTTTTTTCTCCAAGGTGATGTTTTTGAACTCGCTCATTCGCCGCTCCTGGCTCCCGTTCTACTCTTTGGCCTGGCGGGCTTCCACGAACTTCAGCCTGAGCATCCCGAAGCCGACCTGGGCGCCCGACTTCATCGGCGTCAGGATTCCGGTTGGGATGCGCTTTCCGTTGATGTAGGTTCCGTTCAACGTGCCGACCTCCTCCGCGAGGTAGAAGGTCCCGTTGCTGTATATCAGCTTGGCGTGGCGGCGGGAGACGGAACGCTTCACGTCCTCGCTCGTCAGGTCAATTTCCGGCGTGATGCCGGTGACCGGGTCCTGCCGCCCGATAAGCGTTATCTCCTTGTAAATCGGAAAGACCTTGAGGCTCTCCTCGGCGATGAACTGGGCCAGCACCGGCGGCTTCTCGGCCTCATCCTGCGGCGCTTCGCTCGGCGTAACCGACGAGAGAGGCGGAGAATCATCCAGGGCGCGCCTCATGAGCGGGTCGCTTCCCTCCCTCAATAGCAGAACGTCGAGCTGCTCGGTCGTTTCTCGAAGGCGCATGGAGAGCTTCCTGAGCATCCTGATGGCGATCTCGATGTTGCTCTTTATCATCTGGTCGAAGACCGCGCCGTTGATGACTATGAGCTCGGAATCCTCCAGGGCCGTCGCCGTCGCCGTGCGGGGAAGCCCCTCCAGAAGGCTCATCTCGCCGAAGAAGTCGCCCTTTTCAAGAGTCCTGACGAATCGTTTCTCGCCGCCTATGGACCTTGAAAGCTCCACGGAGCCCTGCTGGATGACGTACATTTCGGCGCCGGGCTCCTGGTCCTTGAATATGACCTGACCCTTGGAGTACGGAACGACGAAGTCTTTTAGCGGGTTCGCCATCACTCTCCTCCAGCCACCTTAGAAGGCTCAGTTTACGCCAACTGCCGGCGGCGAATCAATCCGCCGGCATCTGCAAAACCATCTGTCCGGACTCGGCCGCGTCTATCTTTGTGC
>DAHXMK010000248.1 GCA_027365515.1 Candidatus Aminicenantota bacterium | reverse complement strand
TTGGCGCCCACCTTCGCCCGGTCGCCGATCTTGATATGGCCGACGGCGCCGGACTGGCCCGCTATCACCACGTTCGCCCCCAGGCTCGTGCTGCCGCTTATCCCGCTCTGCGCGACAAGGATGCAGCCAGGGCCTATGCGAACGTTATGGCCGACCTGGACCAGGTTGTCAATCTTGGTCCCCTTGCCGATCCGCGTCTCTTCCAGGGCGCCGCGGTCCACCGTGGTATTGGCGCCGAGCTCGACGTCAGATTCGATGACGACGCGCCCGACCTGCGGCACCTTCACGTGGCGCCCGCCCTCCTGGGCGTAGCCGAAGCCGTCCGAGCCGACGACGCAACCAGCGTGCAAGATCACGCCGTCTTGCAGCTCGGTTCCGTCGTAGAGGACGACGTTGGGATAGAGGTGGCATCGCTCGCCGATTTTGCAGCGGTCGCCGACCACGACTCCCGCGCCGAGAACCGAAGATGCTCCCACCGCGCAGCCCTCGCCGATAACCACGCCCGGCCCTATGTGGGCTGATGAATCAATTGAACACCCTTCTCCAATCACGGCCGACGGGTGCGCGCCAGGCCTGTATTGCTTCGGCGGATGGAACAGCGCGAGAGCCCTGGCAAGCGCCGCGTAGGGGTTGGCGTGGATGAGAATCGTCCGCCCTTCAAGCCCTTCGGGAGAGGCCGCCAAAATCGCTCCGGCGCCGCTGAGCCTGGCCGCCTCGCGGTATTTCGGATTGGAGAGAAAGGAGAGGTCGCGCCCGGTCGCGCGGTCCAGCGGGGCGACGCCGTCAAGCTCGGCGCCGGCGTCGCCCGCGATGCTGGCTTGAAGCAGCCGCGCGACCTCTCCCGCTTTCATTTCGTCACCGGAATTCCGCACTGGGAAGTCGTGCCTTCAACTACGATTGTGCCGCGCCTAAAGAAAAGACTTTTTTCAATTAATTGGGAGGGCCATTCCCTACCCCTCCGCAGGCGAAGCCTGTCGGAGGCACCCCCACCCTTGGAAGCCCTCTCCTCCAGATCAAAACCGGAGGAGAGGGCGCCCCAATCCTTTACAAGAAACAAACAACTTGGGCCCAAAGACGATCTTAGCGACATTTGGGGGCACCGTCCACTACTATCGCTGGATCGGGGAGCTTCACTGGCCCGGATAGGCCTTGTCCATCTCCGCGATGATGTCCGACGTTATGTCGAGAGCGTCCGCGTTGTACAAGCAGATCCGCTTGCTCAGGACCAGCGAGAGACCCTTGGAGGCGGCGTACTTGCTGACGACGGCGCTGATCTTCTGCTGAAGGTCCTGGAGCGCCTTGTTCTGGCGGCTCTCCATGTCTTCCTGCGAAGCTTTGGCGAAAGCCTGGTACTCGTAGTACTTCTGTTTGAACTGGTTGGCCAGATCTTCCTTCTTGTCGTCGGCCAGCTTCGGATCCTTGGCCTTCTCGTCAACAGCCTTCAACTCGGCTTCCTTGGCGGTGATTTCGCCCTGCTTCTGGTCGTGGTAAGCCTTGAGCTGCGCTTGCACGCGCTTGCCTTCCTTCGACTCGTCCATGATGCGCTCTGGTTCCACGACGGCCAGCTTCATCTGGGCGAATGCGTTCACGGCCATGAAGGTGAGAGCCACTGCAAAACCGGCGTTCAACAGCTTCTTCATCTTGTTACCTCCAAAAGTCCTATCACTGTTTAGAAAGTAAGCCCTATCGTAAACTGGAAGACACTGAAATCATCCCCCGGCTTCGGCCGGAGATTGTGAGAATAGATGAGCCGCAGCGGGACGTTGAACATCGGAACGAAGAACCTCAGCTCTATGCCGGCGTCGCCGCGATAGTTTGAAAGCTCCCACCGCTGCCTTTCGTGGTAGGTATTGCCGGCATCAACAAAGAAGGCCAGGTCCAACTGCTCAACGATGTGGAAGACGTATTCCGCGTTTGTCAGGATATAGCGGTTGCCGCCCTCGATCGTCCCAGTGCCCGGGTCAATAAAGTACCGGCCGTCTTTGGTGATCGGATAGACCGACCTCGTCGTAAAGCCGCGCAGGGAGTTCTCGCCGCCGAGGAAGAAGCGCTCCCACGGCGGAATCCCGTGGCCGTCGTAAGCGGTGACAAACCCGGAGCTGACCCTGAAGGCGGCGTTTTGTTTCTTGAACGTGGGCAGGTACAAAGAGCCCTCGAAGCCGGGCTTGATGAAGTAGTTGGTCCCGCCCAGCGCCGCGCCGGCTACCGTGGTGTTCAAGTTAAGCGACAGCCCCCTCGTCGGCCTGAACGGGCTGTTCACCGTGTTAAGGAAGATGCCACCGAATACGGCGGAGGTGGTGGAATTGGTGTAATAGTTCGGGTAGAGCGGGTTCGGGTTGACGATGCTGTAGACGCTGTCCACCCTGGAGCGCTCGTAGCGGTACCCGACCTGCCAGCCTGCGAAGTCGCCCAGCGGGAAGCTGAAGGCGAGCGACCCGCCCATGGCCCTCTGGTCAAACTGAACGTAGCTGAGCCTCTGGTTATAAAGCGTTGCCGAAAGCCCGACCCGCTTTCCGAAAAACCAGGGGTCGCTGTAATTGATCGAGTAGAGCTTCTGTATCTTGCCGAGTTCCGCGTTCAACGACAAGGTGGTGCCGCGCCCGAAGAAGTTGTAGGTCCGGTAGGCGCCGGAGATGAAGAACCCGTTCACGCCGCCGTAGCCGCCGCCGAAGAGGAGCTCGTTTTTGCTGGCCTCGGTGCCCTTGATGTCAACGTTGACTGTCCTGGTATTCGGGACCTTGTTGATCACCGGGTCGTCCTTCACTTCGAAGAGCCCCGTCTGCTTCAGCTTGTAGAGGCCGCGCTGGTAGCGCTGGTAGTTGAATATCTGCTGCTCGCCTATCCCCATTTCCCTCCTAAGGACGTAATCCCTGGTCGAGGTGTTGCCGTAGAACTCGATCCGGTTGAGGTAGTACTGCTGGTCCTCGTTTATCGAAATGGTCACGTTGGCGATCTTGGTTTTCGGATCTTTGTCGAAGATCGGCGTGGCCGTAGCGTATATGTAACCCTTCTGGCCGTACTTGCCCTCGATGGCCTTCATTACGTAGCCCAGCCCCACCTTGTCGAGAGTCACGCCCTTCTTGAATTTGAAGCCCTTCATCAGTTCGGCGTCGGTGAAGATGTGGTTGCCCTCGAAACTCACCGTGCCCATCTTGTAAGAGAGCCCTTCGGTGATGGGGATGGTGAGCGTCAGCCACTTTTTCGTCTTCTTCTCGTTGACGCGGCTGTCAATGATGGGCTCGCCTATGTCAACGTCCAGGTACCCGTGGCTTTCGTAGAGGTCGCGCAGCAGCTTCGTGTCCTCGTTGAACCTCGACTCGGTGTAGAGGTCATGGCGGCTGGCCCACGAGAACATCCAGTGCTGGCGCGTCTTTTTCATGGTGTATCTGAGCTTGAGGTTCGAAAAGGCGTGGTTCCCGACGAACTTGATTTTCGATATCCGCGCCTTGGGGCCTTGAGTGATATTGAAAACGAGGGAGACCTGCGAGCGGCCTATGGGATTGACTTTCGAACTGACGACCGCGTCCGGAAAGCCTTTCTCCGCCGCCATGAAGCGCAAGGCGGCCTCGGTGTGCTTTATCTTCGAGTAATCGAGCACGGTGCCCGACTTGATTTCAGCGTTGTTGTCCTTGAGTTTGTCGAGGACCGTGGAGGAGGTGAGGGTCTTGGAGCCCTTGAACTCGACCGTCGCGATGATCGGCCGCTCCTTGACGTGGAACAGGAGGATCTTGCCGGTCTTGCCGTCCTTGGCCTCGACGCTCAAGTCGTCAAACAGCCCGGAATCCCAAATCTTCTTATATTCCTTTTCTATCACTTGCGGGTCGTAAGGGTCGCCGGGGCGAAGCGAGGTGAGGGCGAGAAACGCGTCCTGCGTGAGCCGGTCGTTACCGTCTATGACTATTTTTTCTATCTTGGGCGTATCGGCGGCGGAGGCGAACCCTACAACCAATGCAACGGTGAAAAGCGCGGCCGCGAACAGTCTCGTCTTCGCCATCAGTCACCTGTCAACAATCCGTGGCCGTCCAGCGCCACTAAACCTCACCTTGAACTGGCCAGCGGTTGCGCCATCCATTCTTCCCCAACGCCTCATTATACCACCCGGCAAAGCTTCCTGTCACCTGACTTGGCCTTCGGCGAGCCGCGCGGTTCGGTGACAGGCGGCGGCGAGGCCCGTGTTGTGCGTGGCCATGAGGACGGCGAGGCCGCGCCTCTTGGCCAGCCCGAACAGAAGGGACGAAACCGACGCGGCCGTATTCTCGTCGAGGTTCCCGGTTGGCTCGTCCGCCAGGAGGAGAGGCGGATCGTTGATTAGCGCCCTCGCGATCGCCACCCGTTGCTGCTCGCCGCCGGAGAGCTGCGAAGGATAGTGGTGCTCGCGACCTTCAAGCCCCGCCTCGGCCAGAAGCTCCTTCGCCCGTTTCAGCCCTGCTTCAGGTGTCCGGGCGATTAGCGAAGGGATAAGCACGTTCTCAAGGGCCGTGAATTCAGGGAGGAGAAAGTGGAACTGGTATACGATGCCCATCGTCCTGTTCCTGTACCTGTCGAGCTCGCCGCCTTTGAGCTTCGTCACCTCCTGGCCGGCAACTATCACGGAGCCGGAGTCGGGGCGGTCCAGTCCGGCTATCAGGTGAAGGAGCGTGCTCTTTCCCACGCCCGACGGGCCGGTGAGGGCTACCACTTCGCCTTCATCGAGGGCCAGGTCCACGCCCTTGAGCACCGGCAGGGGCGCGTTTCCGGAGCGGTAGCTTTTGTACAGGCCAATGACCTGGGCGATCATTCGTACCTCAACGCCTCGACGGGGTCGAGGCTGGAAGCCTTCGCGGAGGGGTAGAGCGTCGCCGCGAATGTTATGGCCAAAGCGAACAAGGAGACCGCCGCCACCTGCTGCCACGAAGTGACGAATGGCACGTAGGGCAGAGGATATACGTCGAGCGACAGCGGTATGGCGTGATATTTGTCGAGGAGCTTGCACGCGGTCGCGCCGACGACGTCGCCAAGCAGCGTGCCCATCACCCCTATCGCCATTCCGTCGAAGAGGAAAACGAGGCTGATGTCGCGGGCCGATGCCCCCATGCTTCTTAGTATCCCGATGTCCCGGACCTTCTCCATGACCATGAGGATCAGCGTGGAGACTATGTTCAGCGAGGCGACGGTCACTATGAGGCCGATGGCGAGGAAGAGGAGGACCCTCTCCATTCTCAGCGCCTTGAAGAACTCGGCGTTGCTCTCCACCAGGTCGAGCACCCTGATCCCGGCTCCGAGGTTCTTCTGGAGCTTCTCCCTCGCCGAAGCCAGGCTGGCGCCCGGCTTAAGCCTCACTTGTATCGCGCTGACGCGCCCCGGCCCGGTGAAAAGCTCCTGGGCGAACGGCAGGTCAACGAAAAGAAACTCGGTGTCGTAAAGATAGTAGCCGGTTTCCAGAAGGCCGGAAACTTTCACTCGCACGATTTTGGGAAATCCCCCGAAGGGAGAAAGCGTCAGCTTGGGGACGAGGAGCTGGAGCGTGTCCCCAACGTTCACGCCGAGCGTCGCGGCCAGGTCGGCGCCGATTATCGCCCCGTGGGCGCCGTCCGGCGTCTGGCCAAGAAACGTCCCGCCCCTGACGAAGGGGGTCAGGTCCACCACCTTGGACTGGCGCTCCGGCGCCACGCCTACTACCTTCGCCACGACGCCAACCCTGGTGTACGGCCCGCTCAAAAGGCCGGTTCCAAGCACGACGGGCGTGTAGGCCTGAACTTCCCTCGCCGAATCCAGCTCCTTGGCGACGGCCGCCTGCTCTTTGTCGGAGAGTTCTCCGGGGCCGCCGAGAATGTTGAGGTCGCTGTTCAGAAGCTGAATCTTTTCCCTGATCCTATTGGTGAACCCGGTCGAGATGGCCAGCGCGATGATGAGCGCCATCACTCCGACCGCGACCCCGATGACGGAGATCACGGTTATGAGCGAAATGAAAGCCTGCTTTCGGCGGTGGAGCAGATATCTTCGTCCGACGAAGGAGACGAAGCTCATTCGTCTCCCCGCGGCTTCATGTGAGGAAAGAGGACGACGTCCCTGATTGACGGGGTGTCGGTCAAAAGCATCGCCAGCCTGTCAATTCCAATTCCCTCGCCGGCGGTCGGGGGAAGGCCGTATTCGAGGGCCGTGCAGTAATCCTCGTCGTACGGCATCGCCTCCTCGTCGCCCCGCGCCTTCGCCTCCATCTGGGCCTTGAAGCGCGACCGCTGGTCGTCGGGGTCGTTCAACTCCGAAAAGCCGTTGCAGAGCTCCATGCCCCCGGCGAAGAGCTCGAAGCGGTCAACGGTGTCGGCGCTGCCCGGCTTGCGCCTCGACAGGGGCGAAACCTCGACCGGGTAGTCGGTGACGAATGCCGGCTGCCAAAGCTCCGGCTCGACGAGCGTCTCGAAGGCCTCGACGAGGAACTTCTCTGGAGTCGAAGCCTTTGCGGGGCTCATGCCAAGCTTCGGCGCCCATTCGCGCCTGCCAGCGTCGCCGGACCAGGCGCCGTCTGGAACTCCGCGCTCTTGAAGCGCTTTCTTCGCAGCTTCGCGAAGAGGCAGCCTCGGCCAGGGCGGGGCAAAAGGCATCTGGCGCCCCTGGTAGGTTATCTCCGCGCCGCCGGTGACTTCGGCGACCACTTGAGAGAGAAGCCGCTCGGTCAATTCTATCAGGTCGCTCGCGCAGGAGTAGGCCTGGTAGAACTCCATCATGGTGAATTCCGGGTTGTGG
>DAHXMK010000245.1 GCA_027365515.1 Candidatus Aminicenantota bacterium | reverse complement strand
CGTAAATGGTCCTGTGCTCCTTGCCGCCGAGCCATACCATCAGTGGCAGGAACTTTTCCTGTCCCCTTAGAAGCGCCTGGTCGGTGTCAACGATCATTATCGTATCGCCGCTCTTGGCGCTGAACCCGGTCGCCGCAACCTTGTGGAATTGATTTTCCGCCGCAACGGCGGCTACTACCGCCGCAAGCGAAAGCAGAAGTGTAATTTTTAGCGAGCGCATGGCGCGCCTCCTTTCGTCTATCCAAGGCTGAATATAGCTCCTTTATTTCAAGACGGCAAGCAAAAAAGAGTGCCTATATGGCGTGGTGGCGCACCGATGAAAGCTTCAGGCCACCTCTTCCATCATTACGACGGCGTGGCAAGAGACGGCTTCGCCGGCGCCTTCCGGGCCGAGGCCTTCGGCGGTCTTCGCCTTGACGTTGACCTTTTCTGTGGAAAGCCCCAGAAGCGAGGCCATGTTGGCCGCTATGGCCTCGCGGTATGGCCCAAGCTTTGGTTTCTCCAGGATGACCGTCACGTCCGCGTTCGCCGGCTTCAGCCCCCGGTTTCCGGCCATCTCTACGGCCTTGGCGACGAAGCGTCCGCTATCGGAGTCTTTCCATTTCGGATCGCTGTCAGGGAAGTGAAGGCCTATGTCGCCGAGCCCGCTGGCGCCTAGAATGGCGTCGCAGAGCGCGTGGAACAGAGCATCCCCGTCGGAGTGGCCCAGCGGCCCTTTGTCCCAGGCGATCTGGACGCCGCCAAGTATGAACCGGCGGCCGGCGGCGAGCCTGTGGATGTCCCACCCGTGGCCTACGCGCACCCTTTGCCTCCCAAGAGCGCCTCCGCGACTTGAACGTCTTCCGGATAAGTGACCTTGATATTCCACCTATCGCCCTTCACCCAAGCCACTTTGCCGCCCGCCCTGGTCACGTAGGAGACGTCGTCGCTGCCTTCAAACCCTTCGGCAACGCCTTTCTCAAGCGCCTCCCTGAGCGTGGCGTAGGGAAAAGCCTGCGGAGTCATCGCCTGAACCATCTGCCTTCTATCCACGCCGCCTGAAACCGTGGGGCCCTCCACGACCCAGAGAGTGTCCACGGCGGGAACCGCCAATAACGCTCCGTCGTTGCCGGGCAAGGCCTTCAGAAGGTCCCGGACCTCCTGCACCGTTACGCAGGGCCTGGCGGCGTCGTGGACCAGGACGACCTCGGGGGCGGACCTCTCCATCGCCCTCAACGCGTTCAGGGCCGAAGCCGCGCGCGTGGGGCCTCCGGCCACGATCTCGCGCAAAGCGCCGCGAGGATACGAGGCAAGAGCTTTTTCGAGCGCGCTCACGTGCAACTCGGGGAAGGCGACGTATATCGCCGACACTTCGGCCATTGAGGAAAAGAGGCGCAGGCTGTAATGGATCATGGGGTGGCCGAGAATCGGAAAGAGCGCCTTGGGCACCGGGCTCTGAAGGCGCTCTCCCAGCCCTCCGCCCAGAAGCGCAACGCCAATCTTCGGCGCGCCGAAGGCCACTCAGACCTCCATGATGTCCGCTTCCTTCTTGGTCACGGACTTGGTGATCTCTTCTATATAATGGTCGTGAAGCTTCTGGATCTGCTCAAAGCCGCGGTCCCTGTCGTCCTCGGAAATCTCCTTGGCCTTGGTCTGCTTCTCGAGTGATTCCCTGGCCTCGTGGCGGATCCGGCGGACGACGACCTTTCCCTTTTCGCCGATCTCTCTCGCGCGCTTGCAGAGGTCCTTGCGGCGCTCTTCAGTAAGCTGCGGGATGGGGATGCGGATGAGGCGGCCGTCGTTCGATGGGTTCAGCCCGAGGTTCGCCTCTTGAATGGCGCGCTCGATGGGGCCGATCATCTTGGGCTCCCAGGGCTGAACCGTGATCATGCGCGGTTCGGGCACGGAGAGCGTGGCCACCTGGTTCAGAGGGGAGGGCGTGCCATAGTAATCAACACGGACCGGCTCCAGAAGCGCGAGGTTGGCCGTGCCGGTCCTGAGCGTGGAGAGCTCGTGGCGCATCGCCTCCACGTCCGCTTTCATTCTATCTTCGGTTTCCTTGATGACCTGCTTCGCCATGAACTCCTCCTTCCGTATTTATCAGCGGACGACGGAGCCGATCGGCTCGCCCTCCACCACGCGCCTGATGTTGCCCTTCTCGAAAAGGTCGAAGACGCGAATGGGAATTCGGTTTTCCATGCACAAGCTTATGGCGGTGGCGTCCATCACCTTGAGGCCGCCCTCCAGCGCCTGCATGTAAGAGAGCGATTCGTAGCGCTTGGCGCCCGGGTTTTGAAGAGGGTCGGAGTCGTAAACGCCGTCCACCTTCGTGGCTTTAAGCAGAAGCTCCGCCTTGATCTCTATCGCCCGCAGCGCGGCGGCCGAGTCTGTGGTGAAATAGGGGCTGCCGGTCCCCGCGGAGAAAATAACGACCCGTTCCTTCTCAAGGTGGCGGATCGCCCGCCGTCGGATATAGGGCTCGGCGAGGGCGTGCATCGCTATGGCCGTCATCAGCCTTGTATCAACGCCCTTCTGCTCTAGGGCGTCCTGAAGCGCAAGGCCGTTCAGCACCGTGGCCAGCATCCCCATGTAATCGGTGGTGACGCGGTCGAGCCCCAAGGCCTCGGACTGTTTTCCCCTGAAGATGTTCCCGCCGCCCACGACGAGGGCCAACTGGACCCCCATCGCCTGGACCTCGGCAACCTCGGAAGCGATTGTGGCGACAGTTGACGGGTCGAGCCCAAAGCCCTTGTCGCCCATCAAAGCTTCACCGGACAGCTTCAGAAGTATCCGGCGGAACGCGGGCCCGCCCATGGCCACCTCTCTTTAACCGCGCGCTACTCGGCGCAGGACGAGGATGAAAGCCCCTCTCCCAGGACGTAACGGGTGAACCGCTTGACGGAGAAGCTCTTGCCGATCACCGATTCGACGTGCTTCTGCACCCTCACCGCCTGGTCCTTGATGAAGAGCTGTTCCACGAGGCAGTTCTCCTCGTAGAACTTGTTCATCTTTCCGTCCACGATCTTGTCTGCGATCGCTTCGGGCTTGCCCTGGGCGATGACCTGGGCGCGGTAGATTTCGCGCTCTTTCTGAAGCACCTCCGGGGTGACCTCTTCGCGGCGGACGAACTTCGGTTGCGCCGCGGCGACCTGCAAG
>DAHXMK010000240.1 GCA_027365515.1 Candidatus Aminicenantota bacterium | reverse complement strand
CGTCCGGGGTGAGCGCCTCGATGAGTTCGAGGGGGGTCTCCTCGCGGAAAATGACGCCCGCGTCAACGCACTCCAGGGCGGAGAGGATTTCTGCCCGTTCGCTCTCAGGAATGACGGGTCGCGACGGTCCCTTCAGCTTCGTGACCGATTCATCGCCGTTCAGGCCGACCACTAGCGCGCCGCCCAGCGCGCGGGCCGAGGCGAGGTAGCGCGCGTGGCCCGCGTGAAGGATGTCGAAGCAGCCGTTGGTGAAGACAACGCTGATCCCGGACTTAAGCCATTCGGCCTTTCGAGCCAACAGCTCCGGAAGGAGAAGAACTTCGCCCATTCCTACCTCCCGAACCGCAGCGAGTCCACTTTCCGCTGAAGCGGCTCGAGGAGCTTCTGGCGGACGTCCTTGATCGGGACCACGCGGCCGCCCGCGATAATGCACATCTGGTAAGGCTGGACGACGTCGCCGTTCTCGTCGAAAGTGGTCGCGCCGGATACGCCAGGGTAGTTGCGAAGCTCCTGAAAGCCCCGCCTGATGTCGTCGGGCCTCGGGCCGAATTCGGCGATGGTTTTCGCCAGGATGCCAACCGCGTCGTAGGCGTGAGCGGCATAGACGTCGGGCTCGGCGCCGCAACGGTTCTGGTATTCCATGACGAACGACGCCGTTCGCGGGTCGGTGCTCGACGTGTCATACGAAGGCCTGGGGAAAATTATCGTCTCCGCGTTGACGCCCATCTTCTTGATGAACGAGCCGGAGGCCGCTGCGCTCGTCGTCAGGATCGGTCTGTCAACTCCTTCCGCGCGAAGCGCCATGATCAGAGGCTCAAGCTCCGAGATGGTTTACGCCGCCGCGAGGCGCAGCGTGGACGCGATCATCCTGCTTTCCGGAGACGGCGATTTCCTGCCCGCGCTTGAAGTGGTGAAGCGCGAAGGGCTCACCTTCGCCCTCGTCCATGGTTCGAGAAGCGGCACCCAGCTTACAGTCCACGAAAGCCTCTGGCTGGCTTCCGATTTGAGGCTCGAACTGGACATGTCCTTTCTGGAGCCCCTGCTTCGCGAGGCGTGACGCCTTCCCCGTTGTCTTGGGCCGAAGCTGCATGTAAAATTAACTTTCAGCGGAGAGCGATTGCGCGAGTCCGGTTTCAGCCATTTTTCGTTGAGAGGGGCGGCCCTGCTGTTGCTGGGGGCGGCGGCCTGCGCGATGCTCTTTTCCTGCGGGGCGCGCCCGATCGTCATCGGGGCCGTGCTCCCGCTCACTGGAGACCTCTCCGCCTACGGCATCCCCATGAAGCAGGGGATGGAGCTTCAGGCCGGGCAGATAAACCACGACGGCGGCATCGGCGGAAGGCGGCTTGAACTTCGCGTGATGGACTCGCAAGGCGACCCGCGGCTCGCGGAATCGGCAACGCTCGAACTGATAGAAAAAGACCAAGTGCCGGCTATCATCGCCGGCGGCACCAGCGCGGAGGTCCTGGCCATGGCGCCCGTCGCCGTGAGGTACGGGCGGGTGCTTCTTTCGCCAAGCGCCTCCTCGCCCCTGTTGAGCGGCGCCGGTAAATATTTTTTCAGGAATTATC
>DAHXMK010000217.1 GCA_027365515.1 Candidatus Aminicenantota bacterium | reverse complement strand
AGCAGCCGTGGCCCCTCCGGCTAAGCCTGTTTCCGTCGAGACGGCTCCTCCACCTCAACTTAAGGAGGCCTTGGCCCAGCCGGCCGCCAGAGCACCTAAAACGGCTACTTCGCTCCTTCCCGAAGCCTCGCTCGCCGAGCTTCAAGCCCTCGACGAGCAGCTTCTTTCCAAGAAAAAGGCCGCCGCTTCAAAGCCTGCCGCACCTCCAGTCGAGGCTCCGAAAAGCAAGACCAAGATGAAGGTGACGGCCGAAGAGCTCCTTGAAGAAACACCTCCGGCGGTGGAGGAAGAGGCGAAGCCCGAAGGTGCGGCCAGTGACGAGTATTACGATCTTGCCGCCGAGCTTGGCGCCGCGCTTGACGGGCTTGACAAGCCTGAGGAGTCTCTTTTCGACGAGGAGAAATCACCGGAGGAAATGTCCTTCGAGGAGGTCTTCAAGGAATTCAAGAAGGGCGTCGAGAAGAAGGTGGGTGAAGAAGATTACGCCACCCATTACAATCTGGGCATCGCCTATAAAGAGATGGACCTCGTTGACGAAGCCATCGGCGAGTTCCAGATGGCCGCGCGGTCGCCTGAATTCTTTGTCGAGTGCTGCTCTATGCTCGGCGTCTGCTTCAGGCAGAAAGGGTTGGGCGAACTTGCGGAGAAATGGTACCGGAAGGGGCTCGACGCGAAAGGATTCCCCGAGGACATTTATACCGGGCTCAAGTACGACTTGGCGGAGACCCTTGACGAGCAGGGCCGCAGAGGCGACGCCGAGGCCCTCTTCAAGGAAGTCTACGCCGCCAACGCAAACTACCGCGACGTCAAGAAGAAGATCCGCGCCAAATAGCCAATTGGGGAAGCGACGATGAGCGCTAACGGTTTAATGTCATTCCGTCTTCCACGCCGCCGTTTTTCCGTCGCCGCGCTCCTCTGCCTTCTGATCGTGGCCGTAGCCTGCGGCAGAAAAGGCGATCCCAGGCCCAAGAGCGATGTCGTTTCTTCGCTCGCGGCGCCGCGCCCCGCCGCCGAAAAACGCACATAGCCGATGAGCGAGCAGCTCGAGTTTTATAAAATGACGGGCGCCGGCAACGACTTCATCGTAGCCGACAACCGCGGAGGAGCCTGGAGCGTTTACGACCTCCCGGCGCTTTCCGCCGGCCTCTGCAAGCGCGGCATGAACATAGGCGCCGACGGCCTAATCCTCATTGAAAATTCGATGAGGGCCCGATTCAAGTTGCGCGTTTTCAACAGCGACGGCTCGCAAGCCTCCATGTGTGGAAACGGGACAAGGTGCGCCGCCAGGTTCGCCTTCCTGAAAGTAATAGCCGGCAAGCGAATGACAATCGAAACCTCCGTGGGCATACTCGACGCTGAAATATGCGGCGGGACCGACGTAAGCCTGCGAATGCCGGTCCGCGCGGAGGCCCCGCGTGCAATGATGCTCCGCCTCCAGGGGCGCCAAATCAGCGCCAGTTACGCGCATGCCGGCGTGCCTCACCTGGTTCTTTTCGTGAACGACGCGGAGAAAGCGCCGGTAGCCACGCTGGGCCAATCCCTGAGATGGCATCCCGATCTCGGCGAAGGCGGCGCCAACGTGGATTTCGTTCAACTCAAAGGCCCCCAGGGGCCTCATCTCATCAGGACGTTCGAACGAGGAGTCGAAGGCGAAACGCTCGCGTGTGGCACCGGGGTCACGGCGGCGGCGTGGGTGCTTTACAAGCTGTTCGGCAAGCCCTCGCTGCAGCGATTCACGGTCCGTTCAGGGCGCGACCTCGAAGTCGAAATTGACGAAGCCGGCGGAACGGACCTGAGCGTCAGGCTCAAGGGCGAGGCGCGCGTCGTCTTCAGGGGATTCCTTTCCGATGAAAGCCTCACGGAGGCTCTGAGATGAAATACGGGCGCGGCTTCTACGAAGGGCGAACGATTGATCTTCTCCTCGGCGACGACGGAATTGCGCGCGCTACGGGCGGCCTGCCGGTTGATATCGGCTCTGTCCGCTTTCTGCCCCCATCAATTCCGACCAAGATAGTTTGCGTGGGACGCAATTACGTTGAACACGCCAAAGAGTTGGGCAACGCCATGCCCGAGACTCCCCTTCTCTTTCTCAAGCCCGTATCCTCGTTGCTTGGCCACGGAGGGACGATCAGGCTTACCGAGCAGTCCAGCCAAATTGAGTACGAGG
>DAHXMK010000214.1 GCA_027365515.1 Candidatus Aminicenantota bacterium | reverse complement strand
GAATTCAAAATTCAAAATTCGCTATTGGGACCGCGCCGCCAAGTACTCTCGCACGCCGTCTTCCCATGGCTGAGCGCCAGGAGGCCCGCCGCGCAGCCAGGCGTGCGCCGGGCGGCCGGCCGGACGGGGAAACTCGGCCGTAGTGCATGGCTCCACCGTGCAGTCTAGACGGGCTTCCGCGACAATTCTTTTTGCAAAATCGTACCAGGTGACGGGCCCACCTCCATTGACCGCATGATGAATGCCGGTGGCCCCTTGGTTCAGAAGGAGCACGATCTGGCGCGCCAATTCGCGGGTCCAGGTTGGAACTCCCCACTGGTCGTTTACAACTCGGAGCGATTTGCGGGACGCGGCCAGTTTGAGGATCGTCGCCGGGAATGATTTTCCGGTTGTCCCGTAAAGCCACTGCGTGCGGCAAATCAGGAATCGTTCCCTGGGAAGGACTTCCGCGATGGCCCGCTCTCCCGCCAGCTTGCTTCTGCCGTAAACGCTCGCCGGCGGCCCTGGATTGTCGCCCGGCTCGTAACCTTCCGGATTGTCTCCCTTGAAAACGTAGTCGGTGCTGATGTGGACCAGGAACGCGCCTCTTCGCGCGCTGGCGCGGGCGAGAACTTCCGGGCCCTTTGCGTTGGCACTGAAGGCCTCTTCCTCTTTGGCCTCCGCCCCGTCCACATCGGTGAAGGCGGCCGCGTTCAAAATGACTCGTGGGTTTGCCCGGCCGAGAAACGCTTCGACCGAGCTTTCATCCGCTATGTCCAGCTCGGGCAAATCGGCGCCGTAAACCGCGAAGCCCGCCGCTTTTAAAATTGGAAGCGCGTCCGTGGCAAACATTCCGCGGCAGCCCAAAAGCGCCAGCCTAATCTCACCGAAGCGCATCGCCGCACTGCTTCATTCGCATGCTATTCCCCAGCGAGCAAACGAGAGGAAATCATCCAGGTGACAAGTAATAATCGCTTTGACTATGTCAAGGCTTATTGTCTGGTAATCATGCACAGCAATGTTTCTGAAACCCACCATCTTGGCCATATGTTCAGCAAGCGTGGAGTCAAGAAGCCCGGCTTTGGAAAGAAACTGAAACGCGTCTCTGCTCTCCTGCGGAACGCCAAGCCTGTGCTCTTTGACTTGATGCATTGCAAGGTCTATCGAAGCTTCACAGGCTCTCTGCAAGTTGAGGATGATGGCATCCTGCCTGGTCTGGTCCTTGAACAGATTGGCGTCATCGCCGGCGTACTCCTCCCGAACTCTGGCGACGCACCTCTCGATCACCGCGGCCTTGTTCACTGCAACGTCGTCAGCCATAAACGCTCCCTTTGGCCTTGACTTCATCCAGAATCTCGCGCCGCTCCTCGTTCAACAGCGCGTAGCTCGAATAGATCATCGTCTCGTACTTCATTCTGGCGGCCGTGTCACTTTCAAACAACAGGATGCCTGAATTGACTACCTGCATCCTCATGACCGTCGAAGCTCTCAAGAGGTCTACGAGGTCCACCGGGCAATGAATGGCCAAAGCCAGTTGCTCCTGTAGTTCCCATCGTTCCATCGAGTTCATGGGGGCGCGCGGCAGAATGGCGACATCAACATCGCTCTCTCTTGCCGCATAGCCGTTCGCCGTGGAGCCGAAACGGTAGATGGCCACGAGCGACGCTACATTCCGTTTGATGATTTCAACTATTTCCGTGTTCTGCTTCTCGTCAATCAATGAGTGGTCCTTGTCGTTACCTGTCTTTCGTCGCCCAATCGTACTTGATCAGGCCGCTTTCGTGGGGGTCGAGGCGGTACTCGTCGGGGTTCTTGTAATCGTAAGTCTTGGTGGTGACGTTGATGACGTAGGCCTCCTCGGTGCCGATGCACTTCCAGCCGTGATAGACGCCGATGGGGACCTGGACCAGAAGCGGGTTGTGCTCGCCTACGACGAATTCGTTTATCTCGCCCTTGGTTGGCGATCCATCCCTGGTGTCGGCGAGGACGAGCTTGACCATGCCCTTCACGCAGACGAAGTTGTCCTTCTGGAGCTTGTGGTAGTGCCAGGCTTTTACGACGCCCGGATAGGTGGTTGACAGATATACTTGGCCAAAGCCTTCGTAGATGGCGTCGTCGGCCCGGAGCATCTCCATCAGCTTGCCGCGGTCATCGGGGATGACTCGCAGGGACTTGGTCTTTACGTCGTGAATCATCTTTCCCTCCTCAATCCGGGCGCCCGCTCTCGGAGATCATGTCGAGCAGGTACTTGCCGTAACTGTTCTTCGCCATCGGCTCGGCGATCTTGCGCACGTCATCTGGGGTTATCCAGCCCTTCTTGAGCGCGACTTCTTCGACGCAGCCTATCATCAGCCCCTGCCTCTCTTCCACGGCCTGGACGAAGTTGGTCGCCTGGTGCAACGCCTCGTGCGTCCCGGTGTCGAGCCACGCCGTGCCTCGGCCGAATACCTTCACGTTAAGCTGGCCGGCTTCGAGGTAGAGCTTGTTCAGGTCGGTGATTTCAAGCTCGCCCCTCGCCGAGGGCTTGAGCGACTTCGCGAGCTCGGTGACTTGCCCGTCGTAGAAGTAAAGCCCCGGAACGGCGTAGTGAGAACGCGGCTTTGCCGGTTTTTCCTCGAGCGATAGCACTTTGCCAGCGGAGTCGAATTCGGCCACGCCGTATCGCTCCGGGTCCCTGACGTAGTAGGCGAAGATGGTGGCGCCCTTCTTCTTGGCCGCCGCGCTTTCGAGCGTCTTCGTCATTCCTTCGCCGTAGAAGATGTTGTCACCCAGAACGAGGCAAGCGTGTTTGCCGTCGAGAAACTTCTCGCCGATGATGAACGCCTGCGCAAGCCCGTTGGGCTCTGGCTGCTCGGCGTAAGACAAACTTATTCCCCACTGGCCGCCGTCGCCGAGCTGTCGCTCGAAGAGCGGCAGGTCGTGAGGCGTCGAGATCACAAGGATCTCCCTCAACCCGGCGAGCATGAGGGTAGAAAGGGGGTAATAGATCATCGGCTTGTTGTAAACCGGCATGAGCTGTTTGCTTACCGCGGCGGTAAGCGGAAACAGCCTCGTCCCCGAACCACCCGCCAGAATGATGCCTTTCATTGAAAAACCCCTCTCAAAAGCGGAACGTGCAACGGTGGGGTTCGTCTTGCATCACAACGGCTGATAAGTGTGGACCGCCACCACTTCGGCGCGTGGGCAGGCCCCCGGAGAAGCGAGCAGGATGCGCCCCAGGAAATAGGGGGCTTTGGGCTCGTTGATATCGAAAAAACGCGCCGTCGCCGAACCGGTATCGTCCGCTTTGGGCTCGCACTGGATCAACGTCCTCAATGCGATGAACGCGCTCTGGCCTGGGGCTAACGCGCCGCGCTCTTCAAACGAGGTAGCCACAAGGGCACCGTTATATTTGACGGGAAGGTTCCACACGTACAAGTAATTGTATTGCTGGGGCAAGTTTTCAAGGTTGATACCCCCCAAGAACCTTGGATAGCCTTTTACCAACTTGCTTTCAGGCAGTATCAGTCTGTAGATC
>DAHXMK010000187.1 GCA_027365515.1 Candidatus Aminicenantota bacterium | reverse complement strand
CGCCACTACCTTGATAGACAGGGCACTGCCGGATGCCAGGGCGGCCCTTGATTTTGAGCCGGAGGACCTCGTTTCCCACGAGTTGGCCCACCAGTGGTTCGGAGACCTGGTAACCTGCAAGGACTGGTCCCACTCCTGGCTGAACGAAGGGTTCGCCTCGTACGCGGAAGTGCTCTACCGGGAACACTGGCGCGGAGAAGACGACGCGGCTTTGTCGGGCGCGTAACGCTTCTGTTCGAGAAGCTCGGGAGCCGTGGCAACCTCTCTGCCAGCCTGCGATGCTCCTCCAAAGTAACGTTCTTCCAGCCAGCCAGCCTTCGCTATGGTCATCTCTCCCCTCCTGTGCGAGCATGGGCCTAAGTGGCGAGTGTACCACACCCCCAACTCCCCGCAAAACAATCAGGCGGGAGGCAATGCCTCCCGCCGCTGGTTCTTCCATAAAAAGAAAGGCTAGTTTTCCTGGAGGGTGGAAATTACCGTCGTGAGGCGGGACTTGTAGCGCGCGGCGGCGTTGGTGTGGATAATGCCCTTCTTGCGGGTCTTGTCAATCATGGCGTAGACGGAAGGAAGCATCGAACGGGCTTCCTCGGCCTTCTTCTCTGCCACCAAAGCGCGGAAGCGCTTGACCACGGTGCGCATTTGGGCGACGGCCGCCTTGTTTCTCAGCCTGCGCCGCTCGGTTTGCCTTACCCTCTTCAAAGCAGAAACGTGGTTAGCCACTCAAACCTCCAAACAAGAGGCGATAATACACGTTTTGCGGGAGCTTGTCAAGCGCTCCAACCCAAAGCAGGCCCGGATCGCCGGCCGGAGGAGCGGGGCATTCAGCGCGCAATCGGTTTGACACCGCCCGCCCGTTCTGGGATAATAAGCGGCCGTGGCGCCGTAGCCAAGCGGTAAGGCAGGGGCCTGCAAAGCCCTCATCACCGGTTCGATTCCGGTCGGCGCCTCCATCATTGCCGGAGTGGCGGAATAGGCAGACGCAGGGGACTTAAAATCCCCTGGCCGCAAGGCCATGCCGGTTCGAGCCCGGCCTCCGGCACCACCGAAAAATCAGCGGTTCACCTGATTCCGCCGGATTCACTCCGGATGCACCTCTATATTGGGCAGTGCAACTTATTGTTCAACTTGGAAACCGCGGCGGCTTTGACGCGCCGGCATGGTGTCTTGCGGCGCAGTAGTGTTGACCAGCCCTGATTTTGACGATAGACTAAGGCCGTTTGGAGGTTAGGTGGGACTTAAGGCTCTGGCGAGAATATGGAAATTATACCTTGGCCGCTACATGGGAAGGTTCGTAGGCGGCTTTTTTTTCATAGCCATAGCCTCCCTCCTTTTCGCGGTGGAAGTTTATATGATCCGCTTCATTTTCGACGATCTTCTAAACCCAGCCGCCGACATTGCAAGAAAGGGATCTTTCTGGTACTGGTCCGGTAAACTGGGCATTGACCGCCTGCTCACCCTGGACAAGGAGCACCTTTTCACCTACATCCCGGTAACGCTGGTATTGATTTTCCTTTTCAAGGGAATCTTCAACTACTTCGGCAAGTACTGGATGGACTCGGTGGGCCTTTCGGCCATCACCGACTTGAGGCAGGACCTCTACGCGAAGATGCTCAGGCAGGGGCCGGACTTCTTCGAGGTCTATCCGACCGGGACTTTGATCTCCCGGCTTCTGAACGACATTGAGAGGATGAAAACGGCGGTCAGCGAGAAGCTTACCGAAATAGCGACGGCGCTTTTTCAGCTCGCGGCCTTGATCGCCAGCGCCTTTTTGCAGGACTGGCGCCTCACCCTGATTTCATTCGTAACCGTACCGCTCGTGGTCTGGCCGCTGGCGCGTTTTTCAAAGAGGCTCAGAAGGGCGAGCTGGCGAAGCCAGGAGGAGATGGCTTTTCTCGCCGACCGGATGAAGGAGACGCTCTCCGGGGTCAAGATCGTCCAGATGTTCAGGATGGAGAAGCGCGAGGAGCGCAACTTCAGCGAGACCAACCATTCACTTTTGCGCGTCAACCTCAAGGCGACTCGCATCATGGCGTTGACGACGCCGCTGATGGAGATGATCGGTGCGCTGGCGATAGCGGGGATCCTTTACTACGGCCACTTCATGATCTTGCAGGGGCGGGCGACCATAGGCACGTTCGGCGCCTTCATGGCGACCCTCTACGCCATGTACGTTCCAGTGAAAAAGCTTTCCCAGGCCAACAACATCGTCCAGCAGGCGGTGGCGGCGGCCGAAAGATCGGTTGAACTGCTCGACTGGGAGACCAAGGTAGTAGAAGCCCCGAACGCCGTGGTTCTGCCGGCCTTCTCGAACGAAATACGGTACGAAGGGGTGGTCTTCGGCTATTCGGAGGGACAGCGGGTGCTCGACGGCCTCGACATGTCCATCATCAGAGGCCAGACGGTGGCCATAGTCGGCTCGTCGGGCGCGGGGAAAACGACGCTCGTGAACCTGCTGCCTAGGCTTTTCGACGTTTCAGGCGGGCGCGTAATGATTGACGGCCACGACATTCGCGAGGTGACCCTGAAAAGCCTCCGAAGCCAGATCGCCATGGTCACGCAGGAGACCGTCCTCTTCAACGACAGCGTGGCGGCCAACATAGCCTACGGGCAGGTTGGAGCAACGCAGGAGCAGATCGAGGGCGCGGCGAAAAAGGCTCTGGCCCACGATTTCATCTCCGCCATGCCGAAGGGCTACGATACCGTGATAGGCGAGGGGGGCTTCGCCCTCTCCGGTGGGGAGCGCCAAAGGCTGGCGATAGCAAGAGCGCTTTTGAAAGACCCGCCGATCCTTATTCTTGACGAGGCGACCTCGGCGCTCGACTCCGAGAGCGAGTACGCCGTTCAGCAAGCCCTCTTCAATCTGTTGGAGGGGAGGACTACGCTGGTGATTGCCCACAGGCTTGCCACCATCCTGCACGCCCACCACATCATAGTGCTGGCAAACGGCCGGATAGCGGAGTCCGGAACCCACAAGGAACTTCTAAAGCTCAAAGGGCTCTACGCTCAATTCTGCTCCCTCGAGTTCAGGCTCCAGGAAGCTACTTGAAATACTGGCTTGACAGGTGATACTGTTAGCGAAACGGGGAGGAGCTGGGTGACGGAGCCGGCCCGCGAAACTATAAAAACGGTTGACAGGCGCCACTTCACGGCGGACGGCGCGCGCAGGGAGGACCTCCCCCCGGAAGAGGCGCTTCCCGCGAATCCCCCCGAGCCTCCAGCCAAGCAGGAGGCGCCGCCTTCCAAAGTGCCAGAGGGCGGGCCTTCGCTTTTTTCGGAACACGTCCGTTCGATCGCAATACAGACGGCCATGGCGTTAGGGGCCATTCCCGATCCGGCGACTGGGCGCCCCGCGCGCGACATTGAGATCGCCGGCTCCTTGATTGATCTCCTGGAGACTCTCAGGGAGAAGACTAAAGGGAACCTTTCGGCTTACGAGTCACGCGCGATGGACGACGCCCTGGGGCAGCTTCGCATCCTGTACGTTGAGGCGCAGTCGAAGGGGGTTGGGCCGGGAGGCAAGCCTTGACGCGCCGCCTCCGCCACCTCGCCGCAGCCGCGTTTCTTGCGATTGCCCCCGCCATCCTCGCACAGCAGGGGCCGCCGGCGCCGACCATCCACTTGAACCCGGATGAAGTGCGCAAGCAGCTTTCGACGCACGAAGAACTGGTTGACGTCAACAACGAGACAACTCTGGCCAAGTACGTTCAGGCTTTCAAGGCCGCCGCTTCGCCTGATGACCAGGCGCAACTGGTCCAGGAGCTGCAGGACTTTCTCGTTCAGCACGGGCTGAGCCCGAGCCCCGACGCGGCGGAGGCCTTCCTGCAAATGGCCCTGGAAGCCCGCGGCCAAGGCAAGAGCGACCTCTTCGCAAGGACTATCGCGTATGCCCAGGCTTTTGACCCGGGCAGCCCGGCGGTTCACCTTGCCTTGGCAAGGGACGCCAGGGAAGCCCACGGGCTCTGGTCGCCGACATTCCTTTTCGAGTCAATGGCGGCGCTGCTTGACGCGTTCGTCCGCCCGGCGTCCAGGCCTATCGCGATGGCCAACCTGGCCTTATGGGCGAGGATGGCCGGCCTGCTCCTTCTTGCGGCGCTCTCCCTGTTAATGTTCTTCAAGTACAACTCGCTCCTTAGGCACGACGTACAGGAGTGGCTTGGAAGCACAGAGGCAAAGTGGACGCGGGCGGCTGGCTGGATCGTCCTCTTCTTCCCGTCGTTGCTTCTTCTATCCGGCTACTGGTGGATAATTTACTGGGCGGCGATCTTCCTGATTTACGCGCGCTGGCCGGAGCGCGTGGCCGTGCTGCTCGCGATAGCCGCCGTAGTCGCGTCGGGCTACTTTGCCCTAGGCGCCGAGCAGGACCTCTTCGTTTCGGGCGCCCAGCCCCAGTGGTCAAATCTCCGCTCTTACGGCAACCGGATAGACGTGGGCCCCGACCGCGCGCTTGAAGACAGGGCCGCGGATGATTCAATGCTGGGCCCCTTCTACAAGCTCATCCTCGCCAACAGGCTCATGCTCCACGGAAGCTACCTCCAGGCCGAAAGGCTTTACCAGGAAGTTGACAAATCGGAAGGCGGCCGCACTTGAAGCAGGCCTTGGCGAAGAACGGCCGCTTTTTGATAAGCCCGATGGAAAGGAAAATGGCGGCCAGGACC
>DAHXMK010000156.1 GCA_027365515.1 Candidatus Aminicenantota bacterium | reverse complement strand
TTCGGCCCCGTGCTCGGGCGGGAGCTGAAAGTAAACGACATATGGCTCGAGGTGATCGGCGTTTTCGCCACCGGCCAGGAGGGGAGCGCCATTCAGGGGGTGCAGGTCGGCTCGCTGGCGAAAGAGATAGACATTCCCGAGACGACGGCGCTGAGGAAATTCGACCGCGACCCGCTGAAATCCCCGGTTGACGAAGTGGTGGTCAAGCTGTCGAAGGGCGCCTCGCCGCAGAAGGCGGCGCTGGCGATGAAGGGGCTGATTCAACGCCTGCACGGGGGAGCGGACGACTACGAGATCGTCGTGCCGGAAGCGCTTCTGGAACAGAGCCGGAAAACTCAGAGGCTCTTTTCAATCGTCATGGGATGCATCGCGGGGATATCGCTGTTGGTCGGAGGCATAGGCATCATGAACATCATGCTCGCATCCGTCCTCGAAAGGACACGCGAGATTGGAATCAGGCTGGCGGTCGGCGCGAAGGCGCGCGACATCGCCCTTCAGTTCGTCAGCGAGGCGGCGGCGATAAGCCTGCTGGGCGGCCTTTCGGGAATGGTCATGGGCGTCGTGATCGCGAAGGTCGTCGCCTTTTACGCTGAATGGCCGACCGTGGTGACGGCCTTTTCGGTGATCCTCGCCTTCGGCGTCTCGCTCGCCGTCGGCATTCTCAGCGGCCTCTATCCCGCCATGCGCGCCGCCAAGCTAGATCCCATCGAGGCCCTGCGCTACGAATAGCCGCCGCCCTTCGCGCGAATGAAATTATTCACCACCAAGGGCACGGGGAAGGATGGCACTTGGCTAAGAGCAGACCACCGTCTTTGGTTTGAACCGCCCGTAGGGTTCTTGTCGCGCGGGCAACAGAGGCGCGCTTGCTGATGCGACCAAGAACAGTCCTCTGTGCCGTTGTTCATCTACAACGACGAAGGGCGCGACGGAGAAGCAAGGATCGAGTGGGCGTGCGGAGCACGCAGGCGCGGCGAGGCAAGAAAGGAAAACGGCGAGAAGCAGAAAACATGGACAGGCACTTCATGTCAGCCGCGCCGGGACGGGTCACTCGAAGGGGTGGCCTTGTTTATTGAAGTCGGGGCGGTAGTTGGCCGAGGCGCTTAATTCCTGTACGAATCCCTCTTCGATTCCCGAGGCGTCGAGGGCGTCGAGGGCGCGTTCCCACTCTTCCGCCGCGAGCGGCCGGCGAAGCAGGGGATGAGAGGCGGCTCCCGAGGCCGGGAAGTATTGGGCCATGAGGCTCACGGCCGCGCCCTTTCCAAGTGAATTAGACAGAAAGCCGAGGACTTCTCTCGTCTGGGAGAGGCCGCCGGGAAGGACGAGGTGCCTCACGAGAAGGCCGCGCCTGGCGATGCCCTCCTCGTCAAGCGCGAGCGGGCCAACTTGCCGCCACATCTCGATGATGGCGGCCTGGGCGTTGCTCGCGTAGCCCACCGCCTTGGACAGTTCGGAGGCGGCGCTTTCGTCGCAGTACTTCATGTCAGGCATGTAGATGTCAACGATGCCGTCGAGGAGCCTCAGAGTGTCAAGGTCGTCGTAGCCGTTGGAGTTGTAAACGACCGGCAGCCGAAAGCCGCGCTCGGCCGCCAGCACGAGCGCCTCGACGGCTTGCGGGACGACGTGGCTTGGGCTGACCCAGTTGAGGTTGTGGGCACCCTGGCGTTCCAGCTCCAGGTAAATTCCCGCCAGCCGCCTCGGGCTCGCGGCGCCCTGGCCGTCGGCCCATTCCTGGCTTATCTGGTGGTTCTGGCAGAAAAGGCACTCGAGGTTGCAGTGGGCGAAGAAGACGGTGCCGGAGCCGCGTTCCCCGCTGATGCAGGGCTCTTCCCCATGGTGGAGGCAGTGCGAGGCAACCTCGGCGTATCTTCCAGTCCGGCAGATGGCCTTCATGTCATCCATGCGCTTGACGCGGCAGTGGCGGGGGCAGACCTCGCAGGGCTGGAGGCGCCCAAGAAGCTGTTCGGACCGCCGGCGCAATTCACCGCTGGCTAACAGTTTGAGATAGGACGGAGATTGCATCAGGCGTTGGCCCCCGCTTTGAACGGGGTTATCTTCGTGGCGCCCGCCTTCTCAAGAGAAAGGTTGCACTCCTCGATCATGGAGGAGAGAATCTCCGCCACCGGCGCGCGCTTGCGGACTAGCCCCGCTATCTGGCCCATCATCACCGAGCCTCTGACGATGTCGCCTTCCATCACTGCCTTGCGGAGGGCGCCGATTGCCAGCCCCTCTATTTCCTCCCACGGCGCGTTGGCCTCTTCGAGCTTGTGAAACTCGAGGGAGAGCTGGTTCTTCAAGGCGCGCACCGGCTTGTTGATCTTTCTTCCAGTCACCGTGGTCGAGCGGTCCGCCGCCTCGACGATTGCGTTCTTGTAATTGTCGTGGGCCCTTGATTCATCGGCCACCACGAGCGCGGTTCCAAGCTGGACCCCTTCCGCGCCGAGGACGAAGGCGGCGGCCATCGTCCGTCCGTCTCCGATTCCGCCGGCGGCCACGACGGGAATGTCGAGCGCGTCAACCATTTGGGGGATCAGCGGCAGCGTTGACGTCTCGCCGATGTGGCCGCCGGATTCCTGTCCTTCGGCGACGATCGCGTCCGCCCCAGCCCGTTCAAGCCTTTTCGCCAGGGCGACCGAATTGACCACGGGGATTACTTTGGCACCGGCCTCGTGAAGCTCGGCGATGTAGGGGCCGCAGTTTCCGGCGCCGAAGGTTATGGCGTGGACCTTCTCCTGCTTGACGACTTCGACGCACTCCTTGAGGTTCGGGTTCAGGAGAATGAGGTTGACGGCGAATGGCTTCTTTGAGAGCTTCTTGTACTTCTGGATCTCTTCCCGAAGAATTTCCCCCGGCATGTTTCCGGTCGCGATGCAGCCCAGCCCTCCAGCATCGCTGACCGCAGCGGCAAGCACCGCCTCCGAGACCCAGGTCATTCCTCCGGCAAGCACCGGATAAGGTATGTTCAGTAGCGAGCAGATGCGGTTTGCCGTCATCGTTTCTCCAAAAGATGCGATTACTCGCCGCGACGGGCGAAGCCAGCGGCAAGCAACGCCTCCCTGAAAGGCGCGGCGGCATCAAGTTCAGCCGGAGCCGCGCCTCTTCCCAAAATGGGAAGGAAGCCGAGATGGAGGGCAAGCCGCTGGGCCAGGATTTCAATCTTCGGGTCCTCGATTTCCCCGCGTGCGCAGGCAAGCAGTATCTCACGCAG
>DAHXMK010000153.1 GCA_027365515.1 Candidatus Aminicenantota bacterium | reverse complement strand
CTTCCCTCGCGAGTTTTTCGAGAGGATATGCACGAACCTGAACGGCCAGTTCATGTTCTTTCACGCCCTATCTGGTGACACGGTGGTTTCTACAGAGCTTGTCCTCGTTTCTCGCCAGCACATCTATTCATTCCTTGGCGGCACAAGGGCCGAGGCGTTCCAGATGCGGCCCAACGATCTTCTGAAGCACGAGGTGATTCTTTGGGGACGGCGGCAGGGGAAGCGCGCCTATGTTCTCGGCGGCGGATACGGCGGCGAGGATGGCATCTATCGCTACAAGCTCTCTTTCGCTCCCAAGGGCGAAGTTCCGTTTTGCACCGGCCAGATCATCTTTGATGAGAAGGCTTACGAACGTCTGAAGAATGCACGCGCTGCATGGGAGCGGCGGGCGGGGGGGGACTGGTCGTCAGCCCCTGGCTTTTTCCCCGAATACCGCGGATAGTTGTCCGAAATGCAATCTGAGCTGACAAGGTGAGAACTCAATGAAGTCTAGAATCTATCTCTCTTCTCCCCACATGTCCGGCGAAGAACTGGTAAAGGTCCAGGAGGCCTTCTCGTCGAATTGGATCGCCCCGCTGGGGCCGCACGTGGATGCGTTCGAGCGGGAAATGGCCGGCTATATCGGCGTGGGGCACGCGGCGGCGCTCTCCTCGGGGACGGCGGCGCTTCATCTGGCGCTCATTATGGCCGGCGTGGGCGAGGGGGACGAGGTGGTATGCGCATCGCTCACCTTCAGCGCTTCGGCAAACCCCATCGTGTACCAGAAGGCGAAGCCGGTTTTTGTGGATGCCTCCTCCAGTTCGTGGAACCTGGATCCCGGACTTCTTGAAGACGAACTGGAGGCCGCCTCGAAGCGAGGGAAGTTGCCCAAGGCAGTCGTGGCGGTGGACCTCTACGGCCAGTGCGCCGACTATGGGCGCATCGCGCCGTTGTGCGAGCGGTACGGCGTGGCTCTGGTGGAGGACGCCGCCGAGGCGCTGGGGGCCACGTGCGGGGGGAAGAAGGCGGGAGCCTTCGGCCGAATGGGGATACTCTCCTTCAACGGCAACAAGATCATCACCACCTCGGGCGGGGGCATGCTCTTATCCGATGACGAGGGACTGATCAAGAAGGCGCGGTTCCTGTCAACCCAGGCGAGGGACACGGCGCCGCACTACCAGCACAGCACCATCGGCTACAACTACCGCATGAGCAACGTGCTGGCGGCCATCGGGCGGGGCCAGCTCACGGTGATCGAGGAGAGGGTGGCGGCGCGTCGGAGCAACTTTGCATTCTATGAGGAGTCCCTCGGTCGCCTGCCGGGGATCTCGTTCATGCCCGAAGCTCAGTATGGGCGCTGCAACCGCTGGCTGACCTGCGTCCTCGTGGACCCGCAGGCGTCCGGCGCCACGCGGGAGGATATCCGCCTGGCGCTGGAGGCGGAGAACATCGAGGCCCGGCCCCTGTGGAAGCCCATGCACCTCCAGCCGGTGTTCGCGGAGTGCAGGGCCGTGGGCGGGGCCGTTTCGGAGGCGTTGTTCGAAAAGGGGCTGTGTTTGCCCAGTGGGTCCAATATGAGCCGAGAGGACCAGGAGAGAGTGATCGACATTGTAAGAAAGTGTTGCAAGGGGAAGTAGGGGGATCAAGAATTGCGAATTGAGAATGGCGAAAATGGTTTTGAGTTATTAGACGCATCGGCCGCAGGGATGCGGCCGCTACGGCGGGGGGATAGCCTTTGTAGCGGCCGGTTCCACCGGCCGAAACTGCGGTCGAGGCCCGACGGCAGAGGGCGGGCCTCGCGCGACGGCAGGTGGCAGTGGGCTTGACTAATTTGCAACGAGAGTGCATATTATCGGCATGTGGATAGCAAGAGAGTGCGAGCCACTTGTCAAGCGAATGGCGAGGCAGTTCCCGGCCCTGCTCGTCACGGGGGCAAGGCAGGTGGGGAAAACCTCGCTTTTGCGGCACCTTTTCCCCGGCGCGTCCTACCTGGCGCTCGATTTCCCAGGCAACGCCGAAGCCGCTCGCAGCGCACCAGAGAGGCTCCTTATGCAATACCCGGAGCCTCTTATCATTGATGAAATACAGTACGCCCCTTCGCTTCTGCGCCATCTCAAGGCCCGCATTGACCAGAACCGCAAGCCGGGCAGGTTTTTACTGACCGGGTCCCAGGCCTTTCATCTCATGCAAGGCGTTTCCGAGAGCTTGGCAGGCCGTTGCGGCGTGCTCAACCTTCATACTCTGGGCCGCTCGGAATTGGCGGTGGCGGGGCTCTTGGCCAGCGAAACCGAGGCGGTCTTTCGGGGAGGTTACCCCGAACTTTATACGGGGACGGAGGCGGAGCTCTGGTTTCCGTCTTACGTGGCAACTTATCTGGAAAGGGACATTCGCAATGTTTTGAGAGTCGTGGATCTTCAGGAGTTCGGCCGTTTCCTGAAAGCCTGCGCTCTGCGAACGGGCCAGGTTCTCAATTATTCGGATTTGGCCAGGGACACCGGCATTGCGCCCAACACAGCGCGCAAATGGCTGAGCCTTCTGCAAGCCTCGGGGATCGTCGTGCTGGTTGAGCCCTATTTCAGCAACCGGACAAAGCGGCTGGCCAAAGCGCCCAAGCTCATTTTTCTCGACACGGGCCTGGCTGCTTTCCTAGCCGGCTTCGGTTCCGAAGAAGAACTCTTTTCATCTTCATACGCTGGCGCCTTCTGGGAATCGTACGTCTTTGGGCAGTTGACGAGATTTTATGCTGAGCGGGGCCGTCCTTGCCCCGTCTCCTATTGGCGAACAGCCAGCGGGCATGAGGTTGATTTTATTGTCGAGATGGAAGGAACCAAACTCGCGGCCATTGAGTGCAAGCTGAAGGAACACCCCGATCTTAAAGACACGGCGGGGCTGGGGAAGCTGGCCGAAGCCGAGAAGGGCCGTGTGGCGCGGAAGTACGTGCTGTGCAGGACGGGCTCTTCCTACCGTCTCCGCGATGGTTCATGGGCCGTCAACTTGCCAGATTTATTGGGGGCGCTGGTTGAATAAAGCGAAAGTGGTGGTGCTCGGTGTTGCCGGAATGACGGGAAGGGACGCCGCGCCTGAGCCATGGGGCGCGGGGAATTCACCATCGGCAACGTCTCCCAAGGCCACCATTTAGCAGGTTGCGTGCGTTGCGGCGGTCATCAGGGCTGTTTTGGAGGGGCAGTTCCAGAAGGGGCTGTGTTTGCCCAGCGGCACAAATTTGAACGAGAGTGACTTGGAAAGGATCGCTTCAATAGTGACCGGATGTTGTCAGAGAAGATGAAGATAAGCAGGAGTGATACCCATGATAGGTCACATGAAGGGCGAGAAGGCTTTGAGCCACGCTGATCTGGTTCTTCCGGCATGGCGTATTAGGGCTATTTCTTTTCAGAGTGTTCTCTTGTTCGCCGCAGTATTGGCACTGCCCGCCGCGGCTCATCTGTCAGGACTTCCGGTAAGGGAGGTTCTGCCAATGCACTGGCCGATACTGTTGGCAGGCCTTTGTTATGGATGGCAATCCGGTCTTCTGCTGGGATTGATTGCGCCAGGGACCAGCTACCTTCTCTCTGGGATGCCATTTCCTCACATGTTGCCATCTATGACCATTGAACTGGCCATGTACGGTTTTGTCGCGGGATTCTTAAGCCAGAATATGCATTGGAATAAATTAAAGGCAACGGCAGGGGCCATTCTCGTTGGCCGCGCCACATTTATAGCCATTGTCTTCTCCACGCATGCCGTAAAGCCGCCGTTGGTGGAGTACATGAAAATTGCACTTGTCCCGGGTATTCCTGCCGCCCTGTGCCAGTGTCTTCTTCTTCCCATAGCGGCATCATGGTGGGTGCAAAGAGAATATGCAAGGTCTGGCGTTTAAGTTGCAGGATAGAATTACAACAGTTATAGGCAATTAAGGATATTGCGTATGACTTATGGCAAATGCGGGTATCAAAGGGTGAGGCTTAGACGGGCGCAAATTGCGCAGGGGCGTTGAAAGTATGCGGCCACCTATTCAATGGTTACGCAAGGTTTTTGACGGAATTAACGCAACATTGCCCAGGCGAGTATTGATTGTTTGCCTGGACGTTTTTTTAGCGGCGCTGGCCCTTGTCGCGGCCATACTCCTGCGCTTTGATTTCAAAGTGCCGGGCCAGTTTTGGAAAGCGCTTCCTGTTTTGATCGCGGTCCTCGTTCTGGCGAGGCTGGTGGCCAACTTTCTTTTTCGCCTTCACACTTGGTCGTTCCGATTCTCTGGGCTGGTGGACGGGGCCAGAGTCTGGATGGCGGCCCTGATGGGGACGGGCCTCTTTCTTGCGGCCATTTATCTCGGCCAACTGCAAGGGCCGCCCAGAAGCGTTCTGCTCATGGAGTTGCTTCTGACCGGGTTTTGCATGACCCTCGTCAGATTTTCGCCGAGGCTGGCATCTACCTACCTTGCCGACAACCTTCGCTCAAGAAACAAGGAGTCGTCGCGAACGCTGATCCTCGGGGCGGGCGCGGCCGGGGACTTGCTCCTGCGCGACCTCCAGCGGTCTGAGGACCACTCCTACAATATCGTCGGCTTCTTGGACGACGACAAGAACAAGCACGGCCTCATCTTGGGGGGCAAGAGTGTCTTGGGGGCGCTTGACGATCTGCCGGCGATAGCCAAGAAATACGACGTCGAGCACGCCTTGATCGCGGTGCCAAGGCTCGAAGCGCGACGGCTGAGGGAGGTCTTGGCGATGTGCGCAGACTTGAAGTTGCAGTTCAAGATACTGCCGCTTTCCTTCGTCTATTTGAAGGGACGGGTCAGCGCTTCGATGCTTCAGGCTTTGTCCCCCGACGACCTCTTGCCGAGAGAGGTCATCACCTTGTCCGATCACGGGGAGGCTCCGAAGAGCGCGGGCCGCATCGCTTTGGTGACCGGGGCGGCCGGCTCGATAGGAAGCGAGATTTGCCGCCAGCTTCTGGTTGGGCAGGCGTCGCGCTTGGTCATGGCTGACATCAACGAGAACGAGCTCTACCTTCTGCTCAGGCGCCTTGAACATGACTTCAAGGGGGCGCCCATTTCGGCAGAGATCGTGGACATTCGCGACGAAGGGCGGATCAACGCCCTCTTCAGCGCGGTCAAGCCGCAGGACGTCTTCCACGCCGCCGCCCACAAGCACGTCCCCTTGATGGAATGGGCGCCGTGCGAGGCGGTGAAGAACAACGTAATGGGGACGGCCAACGTGGCCCGAGCGGCCGATGCATGCGGAGCCGAGCGCTTCGTCTATATCTCGACCGACAAAGCGGTCAATCCTACAAGCGTGATGGGCGTCAGCAAGCGGGTCGGTGAAAAAATCGTTCGCCGCATGGCCAAGCGCTCGAAGACCAAGTTCCGGGCCGTCAGATTCGGCAACGTCCTGGGCTCGGCCGGATCGGTGGTTCCCATATTTAGGGAACAGATCGCCAGGGGCGGCCCGGTAACGGTGACGGACCCGGAGGTCAAGCGCTACTTCATGACGATCCAGGAGGCCGTCGGGCTTGTTCTGAAGGCGGGTTACGCCGATTATGGCGAGTTGTGCGTGCTGGATATGGGCGAGCAGATCCGCATTCAGGATCTCGCGCGCCACATGATCACGATGACGGGGCAAGTCCCGGACGTGGACGTGAAGATTGTCTATACGGGCTTGCGTCCTGGAGAGAAGCTGTTTGAGGAGCTTCTTACCGAGGAGGAGGAGCGTACGCAGGAAGCCGTCCGCAAGATATTCGTGGCGCAGTGCCCTCCGGTTTCGGATGACCTCGAAGAGAAGGTCGCCGCCCTCTCATCCGCCGCAAATGCTGAGGACCGCGAGAGAGTTCTGGCCATTTTCAAGGAGATGGTGCCGAGCTTTAAGAACAACGGCGGAATGGCAAAGGCCAACGCGTAAGATGGCCTTGAACCCAAAGGGAGCAGGGGCTTCTCTGCTTTCGACCGTTCCCGAAGCATGGCCGGGCCTCGTTGACGCGGTTGAAAAGCCGGAGGCGGCGCTCGGCCTTCAGGGTTCAAGCTGGGACGGCTTTCTCGCCGGCTTGAGAGCGAACGGGCTTCTGCCGCTCGCCTACAGGGCGATGCGGGACGCGGCGGTCTTGCCGCGGCTGGCTCCCGCCTGCCGTTCGCGGATCGAGGCCGCCATGGCGGCGCACCTCGCCACCTGGACGGTTTCATGGGCCGAAATTGACCGGCTTCTGGCGGCCTTAGCGGGCGCCGGGCTTCATCCCATCCCCATCAAGGGCGCCGACCTTTCCATCAGAGCCTACCCCGAGCCGCACCTCAGGCCGATCTCTGACCTGGATGTTCTTTTTCCTTCGCTTGAAGAGGCGGAAAGGGCTTACGCCCTTCTTCAAGGCCTCGGATACCGGTCGGAATCCCCCGGCCTTTCGGGCGCCCCCTGGGCGCTGTCCCACCATCTGCCCGCCCTCGAAAACCCCGCCAACAAGTTTCAAGTGGAAGTGCACGGCTCCATCCTATGGACGCCTCGGGACGGGCGCTGGGAAGGCGGGGCAAGCCGCCTGCTCGAAGGGCGCGATTCTTTCACGTACAAGGGGGTAGCGCTTGAAGGGCTTCGGGCGGAGGCGAACCTCATCTTTCTATGCGCCCATATGTTCTTGCTTCACGCCGACGTCCAGCCAAAGGCGATCGTTCTCTTTGACCTGCGGTATTTACTGCAGTGTTGCGAGCAGGGGCTGGATTGGCAGGAGCTGTCCGAGCTGGCGGCGGTAACGCGGATGGAGACTCCCACTTACAAAGGCCTGGCGCTGGCCCACCAACTGCTGGGCGTGCCCGTGCCTGCAAACGTGCTGGAAGCGTTAAGGGCCAGGGCGGATTTCGGGGCCATCTCCCTGGATAACGCCAACAGCCAGAAGGTCGTGAATGCCGTAATGCAGGCGAAAGGGTTTACCGGGCCGTTTTTGCTGGCCTTTCACATGATCTTCCCAAGCGCACCCTACATGCGCTTCCGCTACCCCGAACGCGCGGGCTGGCCCATAGCGATGCTCTATCTTTTTAGATGGTGGAGCCAGGCGAAGAAGCTCGCCAAATGGGCGGGCGCCAAAGTCCCCTTTTCGTAGCGGCCGATGCTTGTCATCGGCCGAAAACGCGGCCTTTCGTAGCGTCCGATGCTTGCCATCGGACGCTGGTTCGGCCCTTGCGAGCAAGGGCCGCTACGGGCGCGGCGCATTATGGCCCCTGTAGCGGCCGATGCTCGCCATCGGCCGAAGACACGGCCTTTGCAAGCAAAGGCCGCTACGGGCTGTAGCCGAAAATGCGGTTTTTCGTAGCGGCCGAGGCTCGCCATCGGCCGAAGACACGGCCTTTGCAAGCAAAGGCCGCTACGGGGGAATCGAAACGCCGTCGCCGGGGCCAACGAATCGTTATAGAACATGGGGTAAAGGCCGGGCCGTGCGCCTTCCAGGCTCCAACGCGGGACCAGGGTGCGTTGCGATAACAACTGTGGTACAAGGGCGGCGGAAACTATTGGTGCCGCCTCGCGACGTTTCTGGCGCTCTCGACCAAGATATTGGAAGAGTATCCGTTGACGGGCACGCACGAATTATGGTCGTTTGCCTCATGCCGGACCACCTACATTTGCTCTTGACCCTGGATGGCCATGGAAGCGCGCTTGCCCAATACGTCAGACAGTGGAAGGCAAAATTATCACGCCGGCTTTGCCAGGACGGGGAAGAGCCGTTTTGGCAAAGAAGCTTTTACGACCACTGGATGCGCAAGAATGAGGCGCAATCTTATGCTGCATACATCGTTGGCAATCCTGTCCGTAAAGCCATGGTTGTAGATTGGCGCGAATATCCATACACGCGCGCTTACGTTCCGCTGTAGCCGAAAACGCGGCCTTATGTAGCGGCCGATGCTCGCCATCGGCCGAA
>DAHXMK010000136.1 GCA_027365515.1 Candidatus Aminicenantota bacterium | reverse complement strand
GGGATGTCCTTGGGATCCTTCGTCACGGCGTAGATCTGGCAGGCCACGGCGCAGTTGGCGCACTTCGCGCCCACGCGAGAGTAGGTGTCCACGAGGTGGCCGTAGTTGGTGTATTTGAGAACCGCCGCGAATATCTCGAGGAAGCGCTTCACCTTGTCGCCCTGGTATGGGCGTTCAAGATAGTAGCTCGTCCCCAGGACCTGGTGCGGCAGAAGCTTCGGGGCCGCCGGCTTGGCCTGCGCCCCCTTTGCCCCCGTTCCGCTTGCTGCGACTTCATTTCCCATGTTCCCTCCCGTCTCGTTCATTCTTCCTTGGATGTCTTCCGTTCGTAGCGGCCAAAGTAGTCGCACGCCTCGCAGTGGTCGAAGCGCCGCCTGGTGATTGGCAACAGCCCGTGAAGCTGCCAGCAGTTCAGCGTTCCGGAGCGGTGGACGAGGCAATCCTCGCAGGCTTCGAGGCTGGGGCTGCCGTAGCGGCCGCTCATGCGGCAGTGAAATTCCCAGCAGAACGGGCGGATGTCCTTCTCGGCTTCGAGAAGCCCCGTGTCCATCCCCTTCTCCGCCATGAAGCGGCGAAGGTCGTTGAGCACGATCCTGAACTGGCCGCCCGCCGTCCGCTGGGCCCTGAGCGAGCCGGAGTGAATCCAGTTGAGGATCGTCTCCGCCGTGACGTAGCAGAAGCGCGCGGCCTGTCCGGTTGACAACGCCTCCGCTTCTTGTCCAATGCCCCTTCTCTGCAAGACGCCATCTCCCGCGCGCGGCACAACCATCGCGCCTCGAGGCTTGGGGGCGAAATGCGTGCCAAGAGGCGGGCCTGAACGGCCGGCGGCGCGAGGCGGCGGCCTCCCGTCCTATAACGAAGGGCCGGCGCGGCTTTGCCGAGTCATGGGCGTCGCCTCTCCCAATTTCAAGCAGTTTGGAGCCGTGGGCCAAATGACGCATGATGCTACACCCGTCAAAGACAACTGTTGCATTTCACTTCAGCGGAACCTAGGATGCATTTCTGGAGGATGTTCGATGAAGCTCGCCCTCGATGACCGATATTTCCCGCTTCTTCTGGATGTCGTTGACGACGGCATCTTTACCGTTGACCCCGAGGGCCGCATAACCTCGTTCAACCGGGCCGCCGAGACGATCACCGGATACAACAAAGAGGAGGTCATCGGCAAGGAGTGTTCAAAGGTATTCCGCTCCGACCTCTGCGACACGCAGTGCCCGCTGCGATGTTCCATCAAGAGCGGCGAGAACTTGAGAAACCGCGAGGTGAGGATTCACGCCAAGGACGGCCGCCAGATTCCCATGGCTATTTCCACTTCGCCTTTGATTTCGGGCCACGGAAGGCTTTTGGGTGGCGTGGAGGTTTTCAGGGACCTCTGCCACGTCGTTGACCTTCGCAGGAAGCTCGACGGCCAGTACCAGTTCGAGGACATAGTCAGCCGAAATCCCAAAATGCACGAAATTTTCAAGATTCTGCCCCTCGTCGCCGAAAGCGACAGCACGATTCTCATCACCGGGCCGTCGGGAAGCGGGAAGGAGCTTTTGGCGAAGGCGATCCACCACCACGGGCCGAGGCGCCGTAAGCCGTTCGTCGCGGTCAACTGCGCCGCGATCCCCGAAACGCTTTTGGAATCTGAACTTTTCGGCTACAGGAAGGGCGCGTTCACCGACGCGAGGCGCGACCGGCTCGGCCGCATCGCGCAGGCCGAGGGCGGAACGCTCTTTCTGGACGAAATCGGCGACCTTCCCGGCGCCGTCCAGGTGAAGCTCCTGCGCTTTCTCCAGGAGCGCACCTACGAGGCTCTCGGAGCAAACGCCACCGTCCGCGCCAACGTGCGCGTCATCACCGCGACCCACCGGGACCTCGAAGCCAAGGTCGCCGAGGGAACGTTCAGAAAAGACCTCTATTACCGGCTCAAAGTCCTGGTGGTGGCGCTTCCGCCGCTTAAGGAGCGCGCCGAGGACATTCCGCTTTTGGCGCGCCACTTCGTCCAGCGGTTCAGGCAGGCCACCGGCAAGGCGATAGAAGGCTTCAGCGAGGAGGCGATGGCGGCGATGTTGCGCCACGACTTCCCGGGCAACATCCGCGAGCTTGAGAACCTGGTCGAGCGAGCCTTCATCCTTAGCGACGGGCCGCTCATCGGCCTGCAGCACCTGCCGGAGAGGTTGCAGAGGAAGCTGGCCGCGGCGGGCCGCGACCCCTCGTTGAGCGGAGGCCTGGTGCAGATCGAGAAGAAGGCGATCACCGAAGCGCTTTCGCGCAACGGCGGCAACCGCTCGCGCGCCGCTCAGGAGCTTGGCATCCACAGGACCACGCTGCTCCGAAAAATGCAGGCGTACGAGCTGGGATAAAGAAGGCCCGCCCCGCGTCATCCAACGGACGGTCAGGGTATATGTTCTATTTTCTCCGGCATCACGACCCACGAGTGCATCCGCTCCTCGTAAACTGAGAAGCGCTGAGCCGGGAAAGTTGGATCGGCAAAAGCCCCCACGGGAATTCCGATGCTCTCTTCCATCCCCTCCGTCTCGTAATAGACCGTGGCGCCGCAGTTCGGACAAAAATGAAACGTGAGCTTGTCCCCTTCGTCGGCTTCCCTGACGAACGAGCTGGATTGCCCGCTGATACGAACGTCCCCGCTGAGAAACCGCGCCTGAGCCCCGAAGACGCTGCCAGTGCGAAGCTGGCACGCCAAGCAGTGGCACACGGAGACCCTGATCGGCTCGCCGCTCACCCTGGCGGTCAGCCTGCCGCAACTGCATGAAGCGATTCGCTCCGCCATGTCAGCTCCTGCGCTTGCCAATCACTCTTCCGCCACCGGCCCGGACAACCGTGCCCGCATCCGCCCCGGCGCTAAACGTGAATGACAAGCAGAGTTCTGGTCCGCTGAAACTCGCGCTCATGTGGGCTCGCAAATATAGTTGTTCTTGCCTTCATCATGAACCTGAGCTGGGTGGCCCCTGAGACGACTGCTTCGTGACTTGGTTGAAAAAGCGAAGATGCGATACTGTTATAGAGACTAGAAATGCAAATGGAAGAAACCATTAACCCCATGCATCACGGGAGGATGGATGCTCTATTATCGGGATCGAGATGAGCAAGGCAGCCAGTAGTGCAAGGAATGGGATTTCCCACTTATTCCAGCGATGCATTTGCTCTCCTTACCATAATTCACCACGGACCTTGGGCAAACTTGGACATAGAGAACATTTCGCGCCCTGAGGTCCGCCTAACGCTTAGTGGACTGCATACCGCACTTGGACTGTAGCGCGCTATCCGGTCCTACGCGATTTTCTCTCTTCGGGGAGAGGGCGTCAAGGCTGGAGGGCGCATGAACATAGCCTCTTGCCCTCCCCTGCTGGAAGAGGGAGAATAGATTTTGTTAGGGGATAGCCGGATTATAGAAAAATACGATGGTCCACTGTGTTGGGCATCAACATTGTAAAAGGAGGTTGCTATGGGTCGTAGTACACTCGCCACGGCACTGTCGCTTATGCTGGCCATGTCTCTTTCCTGCGTGACCCCTCAGAACAATGCCCCACAGGCTCAACCCGACAATGCAAAGCAGGCGGCTGCTTTGGTCCCCACGGACAGCAGCTTTCAAATCTCTCTCGGCCAAACCAAGACCGCCTATATGCAAAAGGTTGGCGATGATTACAAGCTGGTGCGCGTCGAAGATGGCGAGCAGAAAGGCAAGGACATCGTCGTTTTCACCTACGCGGGTGATAGATCCATGCAGACGTTGACCGTGGTCAGCCATCTGGATGAGCAATTCATTACCTATGACTGTTACCAATTGCTTGGCAACAAGGCTAGGAAGACATCTATAATGGGCGCGATAAAGGATGTGCCTTCAACGGAGATGTGGTCCGACGGCATTAAGGTTCTGCTGATCCAGAACATTCGAACTGCAAAAACGGGCGAATGAGGGACCGGCATCCAGATCAGCGTGGACTGAAAGCCGTTGCGGCGGGGGGGCTCTGTCCCGTCCAGCAGCGTTGGATGGCATTGACTTGTAGGATAGCTGGGGGTGTAGTACTCCCCTGAAGTCAAGTCACCTAGTTAGGTTGTTGAGCCCCGTACTCATTGGGGCTCAGGTAGCCTGGTGGCAGGGTGGTTTCTCATTGTCATCCAAACGAACGCAATGCAAGCGTAGCCATTCCGCAGGAATGGCCGTCCCGGCGCCGTTGGGTTGGGGTTCCAACTCCCTGGGGATTTTAGGCGTGACGCCAGCCACCTGGTGTCTTCAGTCGGCCTATGACCGGCTTGCGGCACCCAGGACTGTCTATCCTACTCCACCGAGTGTCTCGCCACCCGAGAGGCACAGTATGCCATCATTCCCTCTCGCGTTTCCCCCTTTTGTCTCACACGCGTCGAACCTATGAAGCCTCTTGACCGAAAGGCCGTTTTAGGATATTGTATTAAGGCGCGCCAGGATGGCGTGGGGAGGCTAGATGCTTACGCTTCTTTGGGTTATCTACATTCTTGACTGCCTGCTTCTGATAGGGATCATTCTTCTCCAGCCTGGAGAGGGTGGCGATCTCGCGGCCGCTTTCGGCGGCGCGTCATCGCAGACCGCTTTCGGCGCCAGGGGTTCCGCCACCGTTTTGCAGAGAGTAACAACGACGCTGGCCGTGCTCTTCATGCTCCTTTCGATAATCCTCGTCATCGCGACGAACATGAAGCAGCGCAACATTCTGGAGAGAAACCTTCAGGAGGTGCAGACCCCCGCCCAGCCTAAGAAGGCGGAACCGGCGGCCCCCGCGGCGAAAACGCCGGCGGCTCCAGCTCAGCCCTCTGAGAAGGCGCCCGCGCCTCAGTCCGCTCCGGCTACAGCACCCGCGAGTTCTCCAGCGAAGGCGCCGGCTAAGTAATGATGTTCATCCCTCGTTTCAGTGCCGAAGTGGTGGAATTGGCAGACACGCTATCTTGAGGGGGTAGTGCCCGAAAGGGCGTGGGGGTTCGAGTCCCCCCTTCGGCACCAACAAGAGACTAAGATCATCTGACAAGACCAAACAATCAAATGATGCACAGCCCAACGAGGGGACTCGAAGGGCGGGAGACGGCGTAGCCGTGTCGCGAGAACGCGAGCGGAGAAGATAATTTTGAAGTATGAGTTATGAAGGATGAAGGGAGGTACTTCCTCTTTTGATTCAAGCTTCATACTTCATCCTTCAACCTTGATCCTTTCGGCCCGCTGCGGACCTTCGCGTCCCAGGCTTGGATAGGACACGGGGGAAAGCCCTTGTTGCTTCTGGGCTGTATGCCCCATGGCCGCGAGACGGGGCAGGGGGGCGTTCCCTTTCGGCAAGAATGATTA
>DAHXMK010000120.1 GCA_027365515.1 Candidatus Aminicenantota bacterium | reverse complement strand
TCAAATCGTTCCTTGAAAAAGAGCGCCCCCTATCGGCCGTCGTCTGGGGAAGCGGATACATCGGCATCGAGATGGCCGAGAACCTTTCCAGAAAAGGGCTCGCGGTGACGCTCATCAACCGCTCAACGCGGATCATGCGGTCGCTCTGCCCGCCATTGGCGTCGAGGCTCATAGGCGAACTCGAGGCGCACGGCGTCCGCCTCCTTCTGGAAACATCCGTCACCGAATCGGTTCACGATGGAGAGACGATCACAAGTTTCGAGACGGACCGGGGCTCGCTGAAGGCGGACATCTTCCTCGTGGCCACGGGCGTCGAGCCGAACACCGGTATGTTGAAAGGCTCCCCACTGCCGATGGCGGAAAACGGCGCGCTGAAGGTTGACGAGTTCTGCTTTACGGGCGTCCACGGGATTTGGGCCGCCGGCGACTGCTGTCAAACGACGCACATCGTGACCGGGAAGCCCGTTTACCTGCCGCTCGGCACGACGGCGAACAAAATGGGCCGGGTCGCCGGGGCCAACATCGCGGGCGGGCGCGACCGCTTCCCGGGCGTCGCGGGGACGGCGATAACGCGCGTTTTCGGCCTGGAAGCGGGCGTCACGGGCTTGAGCTTGGCGGAGGCGCGGGCGGCCGGATTTTCGCCCGTCTCAACCGAGATAGAGGCGTCGAGCCGGGCAGGCTACTTTCCAGGAGGGGGAACGGTCTCGGTCCACCTCGTGGCCGGGCGCGACGGGAAGCTTCTTGGCGGTCAGGTCGTCGCGCCTGAGGCGACGAAGGGGCGGATAGACACGCTCGCCTCGGCGATCACCGCGGGGATGAAGGTGGATGATTTCGCCTACCTCGATCTTTCCTACGCACCGCCCTTCGCCCCCGTCTGGGATCCGCTCCTCGTCGCCGCGCAAGCGCTGAGGCCCAAGCTCCAGGGCGCGCCGCGCTAGGCTCGTCATAAGAAGCATCACGCCTGCCCAAGAGAAGCTCTCCGGGAATATGGCGCGTGGCATCCCAAGGCAAGACTGGAGTGCGGCCCGTGTCGGTGCTCTCTTTGGCCCCGTGCTGGCATCTTCGGCTTGACAAACGCGATGCAATGACGTATGATGTAGGTGTATGCTGCAGGAGGGCTCATGCACCGGACACAGGTAATGTTGGAAGATTCCCAATACATGGCGCTTCGCGAGCGGGCGCGCCAAAGGGGCAAGAGCATGGGCGCGCTCATCCGCGAGCTTCTTGGCCAGGAGGAGACATTGGGCGCGCGCGAGATGGTTAGGGAATCCAAAGGGCTTTATGCCCTTGAGGGATTCTTGCGCGACGGAAAGGCAACGGCGATAGACCACGATGCGATCCTCTACGGCAAGCGCAAATGAACCGCCTCTTCGTGGACACGAGCGCTTGGTACGCTTTCTTCGATGCCAAGGATCCGTCCCACTCTCAAGTCTCCGCTCTTCTCAGGGAGTGGGCGGGGCGCATTCTTACAACCGATTACGTTTTTGACGAGATCATTACGCTGGTGCGCTACCGCGCGGGCCATGCCCTTGCTGTCAGAACCGGCGAAGCTTTGCGCCAGGGCGGTTCCTGCCTCATAGCCACCGCCGAGCCGTGCGATTTAGAAGAGGCGTGGGTGGTTTTCAAGCGGGAAGCCAGTCAAAAATTGAGTTTTACCGATTGTGTCTCTTTCGCAGTCATGCGCCGGCTCAAGCTCTCCTTAGCCGCCGCCCTTGACGACGACTTTCGCCGGGCCGGGTTCACGGCCTTGCCCATGTCTTGAACGCCATAAATAAAACTTACCGCTCCAGCCACAGGTCGGCGAAACCTACTAGCATGAGCCCCACGGAGATATATCCGTTCAAGGTGAAGAAAGCGGCGTTGATCCTCGAAAGGTGGCCGGGGCCTATCAGGGCGTGTTCCACGGCCAAGAGCAGCGCCGACGCGGCAACTCCGAGCCAGAAGAGCCAGCCCGCGCCGAAACTCCACGCGGCCCCCGCGTAGCATGCCACCGTCAGCAGGTGCAAAAAGCCCGAGGCCCAGAGCGCCGGAACGACGCCAAACTTGGCCGGAAACGAGAAGAGCCGGTGCGCCTTGTCGAATTCGAGGTCCTGCAGGGCGTAGAGAAGGTCGAAGCCAGCGACCCAGAAGGTTACCGCGGCGCAAAGCCACCACGCCGGGGCCGCGAACGAGCCGGTGACGGCTATCCATGCCCCAAGGGGCGCAATCCCGTCCGTGAACCCGAGGACCAGATGGCACAGCCATGTGAATCGCTTGGTCAATGAGTAACCTAGAAGAAAGACCAGCGCTGCGGGAGAGAGCTTAAGGCACAGCGGATTCAGAAGTCCCGCGGCCAACAGGAGCAGAAGAACCGAAAGCGCCAGAAACCCCCATGCGAAACCGAGGCTCACCTCGCCTGTCGAGAGCGGCCAGCGCACGGTGCGGGGATTCTCCCTGTCAAAACGAAGGTCGGCTATCCGGTTGAAGGTCATCGCCGCCGAGCGGGCCCCAGCCATCGCCAAGAGCACCAACAGAAGAACCCGCCAGCCTGGCCAGCCGCTCCCGGCCCACGCCATTGCTAGAAGAGCGAAGGGGAGCGCGAAAATCGTGTGGGGAAACTTGATCATCTCCAGCACGGCTTTCAAGCTGGAGATGGGGCCGCCCGAGGAGCCTTGGCCAGTCTTCATTTCCAGCGTCGGCCTATGCCGCTCTTCAAGCCGAGGTGGTCGAAGAGGCGCATAACGAAGTGATCTTCGGCATCGCCAAGCGTCTTTGGAAGGTGGTAGTAAGAGGGAATGAACGGGATGATTATCGCCCCCGCCTCTTTGAGCGTGACCAGGTTGCGAAGGAGCACGAGCGACATCGGAGTCTCGCGAACGGCGACCAGGAGAGGCCTTCCCTCCTTGAGCGCGACCTCGGCGCAACGGTGGCCCAGCTTCTGGCCGGCGCCGGATGCCATGGCGCCGACGGTGGTCGCGCTGGCCGGGATCACGACCGTCCCGGCGATGGGATAGGAGCCCGAGGCGACGGGGGCGTCCATCTCCTTCTCCCCGTAAACGGCCAGCTTGGAGCGGTTGGGAAGCTTCTTCAGAAAGCCTTCAAGGCCGACGTGCTCCTCTTTTTCCAGGACGAGCCGAAACGATTCCGAGGCGGTGAAGTGAACCCTCCCCGTTTCATCGCTCGCAAGAAGGCGGGCCATGAAGCGGCCCGCCAGCCTTGCGCAGGAGGCGCCGGAGGAAAAGACCACGACCTCTTTCCCGCCGTTCCTAATTGACATCTCTCTTGGCCTGCTGGATGAGGTAGCTCCTCAAGATATCCACGGCGTCGAAGGGCGCCCCGATAAAAATGAAAGCGGCTTCATAGGGCGGGTCGTACGATGAGCGCAGGCAGATGGCCTCCGCGGAGAACTCTCCATCCGGCAGGTTGAGGCGTATCACCACCCGCTTCGGAGTCGGCAGTGGCGCGCTCAACTGGCCAAGAAGCCCGCCCGCGCTGATGTTTTTCACTATTATCGGCTGCTGGTCAATGCCCGTAACGGTGAAAGAGCCTTGCAGCGCTACGTTGTAGCGGTATGATATGCGGCGCTCTTCCATCTGCCGTGGCTCCTTCCTCGTACAAAATATGGTTTCAAAAGCGGCCGTTGTCAACAGCCGCTTTGGTTCTACTCAATGCCGCACGCCCTGCGGGCCTTGGCCAGCGTCTTCGCCGCGACGCCTCTCGCCCGCGCGGAGCCGGCTCTCAAAATCTCCTCCACATCGCCAGGCTTTTCCGCCAACTGCCGCCGGCGCTCGCGCGCCGCTCCGAAGGTCTCGTCCAAGAGCGTTATCAGCCGCTTCTTCGCCTCCGAATATTTGACCCCGCCCTTCAAGAAGCGTTCACGCCACTCGGCCGTCTCCTCCGGCGTCGCAAAGAGCCTCAGGATGTTGAAGACGTTGTTGGCGTCGGGGTCCTTCGGCGCCTCGACCGGAGCCGAGTCGGTGACTATCGCCATGACGCGCTCCTTGAGCGCCTTGCCTTCGAGGAATATCCCGATGTCGTTGCCGTAGGACTTGCTCATCTTCTGCCCGTCGAGCCCCGGGACCACTCCAGCTTCTGGAAGTATCCTCTCCTCGGGAATGACGAAGGTCTCGCCGTAAAGGTTATTGAACTTCACGGCGATGTCCCTCGTCACCTCCACGTGCTGCTTCTGGTCCTTGCCCACCGGGACGATGTTCGCGTCAACGATCAAGATATCGGCCGCCATGAGCACCGGGTAGGCGAAGAGCCCGTGGTCGGGAGGTATTCCTTTCGCCAGCTTGTCCTTGTAGGAGTGGCAGCGCTCCAAAAGGCCCATCGGCGTCACGGTCGTCAAGAGCCAGGCAAGCTCCGTCACCTCGGGAACGTCGGACTGGCGGTAGAATGTCGCCTTGGATGGATCGAGTCCGAGCGCAAGGTAGTCGAGCGCCACGTCCCGGACGTGCTCTCTTAGAAGGGCGGGCTCCTTAACGGTGGTCAGGGCGTGGAAGTCGGCGATGAAGTAGAACGCCTCCCCCTTGTTTTGGAGATCAATGTGCTGCTTGATGGCCCCCATGTAGTTGCCCAGGTGCAGCTTGCCAGAGGGCTGAATGCCGGACAGTATTCTCATGGCCTCTCCCCGCGAGTATGAGAGCGTAACAGCAAAGGGCCGCGCGCGCAACCCCGCCGCTGCTTGAAAGAGCCGCTTCGTTCTGATAAGGTAGCATCGGGGGATCGCTCCCCGGTCGCGATATGACAGGAGAATAAGGAATGATTCTTGAGAGCACTGAAGCGCTGAAGAAGCGCCTTGAGGGCGCGGCGAAGCTTGAAAACGATTCGTTCCAGGTCACGGCTCCCGCCGCATTCCACGGCGAGATCACCGACGACCTCGTTGAGACGGCCGTCTTCGCGAAAGACAAGGCGGCGAAGGCCGGCGCCCGGTTCGCGATACGGGCGGCGGCCGGCGCGCAGGGCATTCAGCCGGCTTCCATCCATGACCTCTACTCGGCGATGGGCCGCCAGGAACTCTCGGGGTTGACCGTCCCGGCGATGAACATCCGCGGGCTTTCGTACGACACGGCGCGGGCATTCTACCGGGCCGCGAACAAGCTGGACTGCGGCGCCTTCATCTTCGAAATTGCAAGGACGGAGATGAACTATACCAGCCAGAGGCCGTCCGAGTACGTCGCCGTCATGCTGGCGGCGGCGCTGCGCGAGGGTTTTTCGGGGCCGGTCTTTGTCCAGGGAGACCATTTCCAGGCTTCCGCGAAGGGTTACTCAGCCGATCCCGCTAAGGAGATTGACGGCCTGAAAGCCGCAATAGACGAGGCGGTGGCGGCGGGATTCTACAACATTGACATTGACTCCTCGACGCTCGTAAACCTTGAAAGGCCCGACATCAAGGCGCAGCAGCGCGACAACGCCGAGGTTTGCGCCATCCTTGCAAAATACATTAGGCAGGCCGAGCCCGCGGACGAGACCATTAGCATTGGCGGCGAGATCGGCGAAGTGGGCGCCCACAACTCCACCGTCGAGGAATTCCGCGCCTTCATGGCCCAGTTCACGACCCTCTACGGCCAGGACGACGGGATAGGGAAAATCTCGGTTCAGACGGGAACGAGCCACGGCGGCGTCGTCCTTCCAGACGGCTCGGTGGCCAAGGTGAAGCTCGACTTCAACGTCCTCTCCTCGATATCGGCCGTGGCCCGCAAGGAATACGGTCTCGGCGGGACCGTCCAGCACGGGGCTTCCACCCTCCCGGACGAGGCCTTCCACCAGTTCCCCGCCCACGGCGCTTGCGAGGTGCACCTGGCGACCGGCTTCCAAAACCTCGTTTACGACCACGCGATGCTGCCCAAGGATTTCAAGGAGCACGTCTACGCCCATCTTGCCCAGAGCTGCGCCGGGGAGCGCAAGGATGGCGAGACCGCCGAGCAGTTCTATTACAAGACGCGGAAGAAGGGCTTCGGCGGCGACCTGAAGCGGGAATGGTGGGGGCTTTCCAGGGAGATTCGCGAAGCCATCGGCTCCGACCTGGAAAAGAAGTTTTCATTTCTCATCGAACAGTTGAAGGTCAAGAAGAGCCGCGCTACCGTGGCGCGCTACGTGAAGCCCGGCCGCCCGAAGGCAAGCATGAGGGCCGAACTTTCGGCGCTATAAGAGACTAGACTGCCTGCTAGCCCGTTGACAAATAAGCCCTTTTCGGGCATAATCGCAATTTCTTGTGGAGGAGGTACCTCATGTTGTTTGCACTTCTCATGGCCCAGCCGCAAAACGGGGCGCAGAGCAACCCGATCGCCGCTTTCCTTCCCCTCTTGCTGCTGGTCGTCGTTTTTTATTTCATGCTGATCAGACCCCAGCAGAAGCGCGCGAAGCAGCACCGCCAGATGATGGACGGCTTGAAGAGCGGCGACCGCGTTTATACTGCCGGCGGCATGAGGGGAACGGTGGCCGCGGTTGATGGCGACACCGTAATCCTCAAAGTAGCCGACAACGTCAAGCTTACCTTCAACAAATCCGCGATCGCTGGCGTCTTTCAGGACACCAACCAGCCTTAAGGGGGGCACATGCGCTCCAACCTAACTTGGAAAACCGCTCTCGTTCTTCTGGTAACGGTCCTTTGCGTCTTCTTCTTCTACTTCGAGCCGAAGAAGGGGTTCAACCCGAAGGGCAACCTAAAGCTGGGCCTTGACCTGAAGGGCGGCGTCCATTTGGTCCTTCTGATGAACACGGACGTCACCGTCCGCAATAAGATCAACAACGACATCTCGGCCATCAGGGACGAGATGCAGAAGCAGAACGTCCCCGTCCAGAACGTCTATCCAGGCGAGAAGGGCTCCTCGATCGTCGTCGAGGGGAACGATCCCAACCTCGGCGTGAAGCTGCGCCAGATGGTGGACAAGGACCTCTCCTACTACAGCTTCGACGCCATGGGCTCCGGCAAGTTCTCCCTCGATATGAAGGGAAGCTACGAGGACGACCTGAGGCAGAACGCGATCTCCCAGTCGCTGGAAACCATCAGGAACCGCATTGACAAATACGGCGTCTCCGAAACGGCTATTCACCGCGAGGGGATGCGCTCAAACAAGATCGTCGTAGAGCTTCCAGGCGTCGAGGATTCCACCGAAGTGAAGATCCTCATCGGCAAGGCGGCCCAGCTCGGCTGGCACCAGACGGTCGAGCCGGTTCATGGGGCACCCACGCGCGACGCCATTCTCAAGCAGTATGGCGGCTCTCTGCCTCCGGACATCGGCATCTTCCAGGGTTCGCCGGACAAATTCCCGTCCGAAACCTGGTTCGCCCTCAAGAAGGTTCCAGTCGTTTCGGGCGCCGACCTTACGAACGTGCAGGTGGGCGGAAACCAATTCGGCCAGCCGGTCGTTGACTTCCAGCTTTCGGCCGTAGCGGGCCAGAAGTTCAGGGAGTTCACAAGAAACCACATCGGCGACAACGCCGCCATCGTCCTTGACGACATGGTAATTTCGAATCCGACCATCAACAGCGAAATAGGCGACCGGGGGATGATCGAGGGCAACTTCACGCCGCAGGAGGCGAAGGAGCTTGTTCTCCAGCTAAAGTCCGGCGCGCTTCCCGCCATTCCCGAATTCGCCGAGGAGCGCCAGATCGGCCCAAGCCTCGGCCTCGACAGCATCAGGAAGGGCGCCTACTCCGGATTCATCGGCATCGCGGCGATCTTCATCTTCATGCTCGCCTACTACCGCCTATCGGGCATGAACGCTGTCGTGACCCTGATCCTCAACTTCGTCATACTGATGGGGGTGATGTCCACATTCGGCATGACGCTTACCGTCCCGGGCATCGCCGGCATAATCCTGACGATAGGCATGGCGGTTGATTCGAACGTCCTATTCTTCGAGCGCATAAAGGACGAGCTGATTGACAAGAAGCCGGTCGCCACGGCTATCGCCAACGGCTTCGCCAAGGCTTTCCTGACGATCATTGACACCCACATGACGCAGTTCATCTCGGCCTTGATCCTCTTCCAGTTCGGCTCGGGGCCGGTTAAGGGCTTCGCCGTAACGCTGGGCGTCGGCCTCGCCGCCTCCCTCTTCACCTCCTGGTATGTGTCGCGCTTGATTTACGAAATAGTCCTGGAGATCAGAAACAGGCACGCAAAGACGCCGGTCACCACGCTTTCGATCGGCCCCATCCACTCCTTCCGCGGCACCAACATCCCCTTCATGAAGTACAAGCTGGCCTTTGTCATCGGCTCGCTCGTATTGATAGCTGCCGGCCTGTGGAGCCTCTTCACCAAGGGGCTCAACTGGGGCATTGACTTCAGGGGCGGCCAGGAGGTCCAGGTAAGGTTCAACCAGCAGGAGGACGCTCGCAAAATCGAGGAGCGGCTGAGGAAAGCCGTCCCCGCCTCGCTGACGGTCGTCCGCTACGGACAGCCGCAGGACAACGAAATCCTTGTCAGGCTCGAAGCCAAGGACAAGTCGGGCAAGCTGCTGAACGAAACCGACCTTGCAAACACGATCAAGACGATCCGCGCGGCGCTTGGCGACAAAGAGACGGCCGCCACCCTCGCCTCGGGCAAGATGGATCTCAACCAGAGCACCGCGAAAGATCTTGAGGACCTGATACTTTCCGGCATCAATTCGGGAACACTCGCGGGCTCGGCCGAAGGGGCGCAAACAGCCGCCAAGTCGGTCATGGAGCTGAAGAAGGAGAGCGGCGGCATCATTCCCTCTATGGATTCGCTCAAGACGCTCAAGGGCGTTAGCGACAACATGCTCGCCTATCTCAAGAACAAGGCTTTCGCCGGCAACTTCTCGATCCTGAGGACCGACACGGTGGGGCCGACGGTAGGCAAGGAGCTGAGGACGAAGGCCATTTACGCGGTGCTCGCCTCGCTCGTAGGCATCCTCCTTTACGCCTGGTTCCGCTTCCAGTTCCGCTTCAGCGTCGGAGCCATCCTCTCGCTTGTCCACGACGCGCTCATAGCGATAGGCTTCGTCTCAATCTTCAACGTCGAGGTAAACCTGCCGACCGTCGCCGCCCTGTTGACGCTCCTGGGCTACTCGATTGCCGACACCGTCGTCGTCTTCGACAGGATTCGCGAGCACATGAGGGCGACGCGCAAGCAGGAGGACGACATCCTCTTCGACAAGGCGATCAACGAGACGCTTTCAAGAACGCTTATCACTTCGATGCTCACATTCTTCGTCGTGCTGGCGATGCTCTTGTGGGGAGGCGAGGCGATCTATTCCTTTGCCTTCGTCATGACCGTCGGCATCGTGGTCGGGACCTACTCCTCGATCTTCATCGCGAGCCCCTACGTCCTCTGGTGGAACTCGCTAGGCCTCAGCAAGTACTTCGCCAAGAAGGCGCCCGCGCCGAACAGCAGGCCGCGCAGATAGAGG
>DAHXMK010000116.1 GCA_027365515.1 Candidatus Aminicenantota bacterium | reverse complement strand
TTGGGCCTGCACCGCAGTGATGGCGGCGACGTCCGCGATATCGCGCGCGCTGCAGCCGCGGCTCAAATCGTTGGCCGCTTTAGCGAGGCCCTGAAGGATCGGCCCAAGCGCGACTGCCCCGGCGAGGCGCTCCGTCAGTTTGTAGGCAATGTTCCCCGCGTCGAGGTTCGGAAAAATGAGGACATTGGCTTGGCCGGCGACTCTGCTTCCCGGGGCTTTGCTCGCGCCCACCTTTGGCACGAGCGCCGCGTCGCCTTGAAGTTCCCCGTCGGAGGCGATGGCTGGCGCAAGCCCCTTGAAGATGGAGAGAGCCCGCTGGACCTTGTCAACGCTCTGGTCTTTCGCGGAGCCCTTGGTCGAGAACGAGAGAAAGGCCACCTTCGGCTCGGCGCCCACCAAAAGGCTGAACGATTCCGCCGCGCAAAGGGCGATTTCGGCGAGTTGCTGTGATGTCGGATAGGGGACGACTCCGCAGTCGGAGTAAACGAAAACTCCCTCATGGCCAAATTCGCGCCTCGGCGTGACCATCAGAAAGAACGAGGAGACTGTCTTGATCCTAGGCGCGGGGCCGAACGAGCGCAGATAGGCGCGCACCGAATCCGCCGTCGTGTGCGTCGCGCCGGAGACGATTCCGTCCGCTTGGCCGGACGCCACGAGAGCGCATCCACCGTAGAGCGGCCGCTGGACCAGTTCGCGCGCTTCGCCTTCGCTGGCGCCGCGGCTGCGGTTGCGCTCAAGGTAAACTCGCGAGAGATCGCGAATCAGCCTCTCTTCCGACAGGTCCATGACCGCCGCTCCGGCGAGCGACACCCCGATGGACTTGGCGCGCGCCTCTATCTCCACCGGCTTGCCGATGAGCACCGGCTCGGCGACCGCCTGGGAGACGATGATGGGAACGGCTTGAAGCGTCCGTGGATCGTCGCTTTCGGGCAGGATGATTCTTTTCCGCGAGGAGGCGGCCTTGCGCCTGATCTCTTGAAGCAGGTCCACTCTTCTCTCCCACCCGGGCGCATCGCCTGGGGCTATAGGTTAGCAAGATTGCGGCTTGGATGGAAGGGGCGAAAAAAAAGGGGGCCCGAAGGCCCCCACTTTCCGGTGCGCGAAGAACTTACCGGATGGAGTCGGCAAGCTGCTTGCCGGCCTTGAACTTGGCGACGCGCTTCGCCGCGATCTTGATGGGCTTTCCCGTCTTCGGGTTGCGGCCCATCCTGGCGGCCTTCTTCACGACGCCGAAGGTCCCAAAGCCGACCAACGTCACCTTCTCGCCCTTCTTGAGGGACTTCTGAATTGAGCCGGTGAACGTGTCTACGGCCTTGCTGGCCTCCACCTTGGAAATGCCCGCGCCCTTCGCCACTGCATCGATCAGTTCCATTTTGTTCATCTGCATCCTCCTATGAAAGCTTCCGGGTATAATATAGTCTTGGAATGGCCGTTTGTCAAGTGTTTTTTTAGGGCCTAGTCTTTGAAACCTTTGCGCGACGGCCATTTCAGAGTTAATGAGGTTTGTCGGTATGCGCTCTCAACCTTTTGGCATTGCTGGAAAAATCGAGTGTTTGCGGGCATTTCTAGCCTCTCGGACACCTGAAAAGCTCATCATTTCTGGCGCTCTCGATGGCCTGCTTGGAAACGCAGCGGTGACGAGGGTTCTGTGCCTGGGCAAGGCGGGGCGCTCTCTCGCGAGAGGCGCGGCGTCGCTCTTCAAAGGCGCCGACGGCTTCCTCTTCGAAACGACTGATGGCGCGCCGGGCCTTATGCCGCGTGGATTCACTCATTGCATGGGAGAGCATCCGGTGCCAGGCCGGTTTAGCGTCAAATCAACCAAGTTGCTACGCGAATGGCTCATGGATGGCGAAGGCCCGCTGCTGACGCTCGTTTCCGGAGGCTCTTCCTCCCTTCTGTGCGAACCGGCGCCTGGGTGGACTCTCAATGAGGTCGCCTCAATAGAGAGGAGACTTCTTGAAAGCGGCATGGCGATTCGGGAGATCAACGCCGTAAGGCTCCGCCTTTCGAGGGCTCGCGGAGGAGGGCTGAGGTTGCGCGCCGGCGCTTGGCCGGTTTTCACCGGCATCTGGTGCGACGTGGCGCCGAGTCAATGGAGAATCACCGGCAGCGCCCCGATGTTCTGGCCCGGCTATGCCGCGCGCGCTGAACGCGTGATCGAGCGGCATTCCTTTCGCCTTCAGAAAGAGCTTCCTCCGCTGCTTCGCGTGGCGATGCCGCCTTTCGATCGTGCCCGTTGCCTTTTGGATGGGGACCAGCTTGCCCAAGCCGCCGCCTCATTCTTGAGAAATGAATGGCCGCGCGTCAAGCGGCTCTCGGTGCCGGAAGCCATTTCTCCCCGAGCGCTGGCAAAGCGTTTCAAAAAGGAAGCATTGAATAGCGTCAAACGTCCCGCCGTGATCATCGGTTGCGGAGAGGCGCCCGTGCGGGTAGCCGCGAAGGGACGTGGCGGGCGTTGCAGCCATCTTGCGTGCGAAGTTGCCCTGGCGCTCGGCGGCATGGCCGGGGGGACCTTCGTCGCGCTGGCGACGGATGGCGTTGACGGCAACGCCGGTTCCGGAGCGGTGGTCTCTTCGGAGACATCGCCTCCCGAGGTCATGCTTCGCAAGGCGTTGTCGCAATGCGATACCGGCGGCCTTTTGGAGGCACATTCATGTCTGCTGCCCCGCTCGCCGTCTGGAAACAATCTGCGGGACTTGTGGATTCTCTTTCTGGAGTAGCGCGTGGAAGATGATGGAGATGGACGCGAGCCGAAAGGCGGCGGGGTTTTGAAAGAAACCGCCGGGCTCTACGTTCACGTGCCCTTTTGTGGTTCGCTCTGCTCTTACTGCGATTTTTTTCGAGTCGCGAACGATGGCGCGGCGCCCGGCTGGTTCGTGACATATATAATTAAGGAAGGGAAACTCTACCGCGAGCCGGAGCCGATAACCTTGGCATCGGTCTATTTCGGCGGCGGAACTCCATCGCTTATCGCGCCGCCGGATTTCGCAAGGCTCTCGGAGGGCCTTCGCGAGATATTCGCTTGGCCGTGCGGCATCGAGGCGACACTCGAAGCCAATCCGGAAACGGTGACGCGCGAGGCCTTGGCTGCTTGGCGAAGCGCCGGCATCACAAGGCTTTCCATCGGCGCTCAAAGCCTGCAGGGCGAGGAGCTTTCTTTACTCGGCAGGCGCGCGGCTCCCTCCGACGTGAGGCGCGCGGTGCTTCTCGCCTCGGAGGCCGGGTTCGATCGCCTCTCGCTGGACCTGATGCTGGCCATTCCAGGCCAGTCGCCTGGTTCATTGGCAAGGACACTGGACGAAGTCGCCGCCATGCCGCTTGACCACGTTTCCGCCTACATGCTGGACCTTCATGAAGGAACGCCTTTGTACGCGAGGGTGGTGGCCGGCGGCGCGTCCCTTCCAGATGAAGATGAAGTGGCGGACCTCTACGAACAACTCTGCGGCCGCCTAGAAGCGTCAGGCTTCCTTCACTACGAGGTTTCGAACTTCGCCAAGCCGAATGGAGAATGCCGCCACAACTTGCGTTACTGGAGGGGAGGGGATTACATCGGCCTGGGGCCGAGCGCCCACGGCTGTTTCAGGGGCGAGCGCACCAACAATCCTCGTTCCATCGGCGAGTGGCGCGCCGCGCTCGATAGGGACGAGCCTCCCTACGAGATTACGGCGAAGGTCACCGAGAGGGAGCGGTTTGAAAACTCCGTCATATTCGGGTTGAGACTTGCCGAAGGCATAAAGGAAGAAACGTTGGCTTCGTTTCTCGAAGCGCAGGGCCGCGGCCCGGAGCAGATCATCGGCCAACTTCTGCGCCACGGCTACGCCGCTCGCCGTGGCGATGGCCGCATCCGCCTCACAAGGCTTGGATTCCTATCCTCCAACTCGGTCATCGAATACCTGCTGCCAAAAGACTACCGCGCTTGACCCATTGGTTTTGCTACGGGGCCCCACAACTCCCCGAGAGATTCTTGGCCGTGCAGCTACATACTCCGCTGGGAGTTGTACCGCCTCCAGCGCCGCGCTCCGTTCCCGTAGACGTAAGCCCCCATGAGCCTTCCGTCGTGGCCCCGTCGTCTCCCGCCACCAGAAACCACACGAAGCGGCTGGAGTCACCCGATGGATTTGGGACGCCCGCCCACGTGTACTGTCCAGTTGTTCCCAGTGAGCAGGTCCCGCCGCCCACCTGCCACGAAGAGAGCCCACTTCCGTATCCCCAGAGAATGTGGTAGTTCACCGACGCGCAGAGCGATGCGTCCCAGCGCACGATCGCGTCAGCGCCGTGGTTGGTGGTCGTGATCGTTAGGGGAAAGGTGCCATATGGCACGCGCATGGGTATGGTGGACGGCCAGCGCGGGCAGCCGCCGTCCCCATTCCAACAGTGGTAGGCGATGTTCAGGAGCGAAATGTACTCCCCCGTCGCTTTGAGATTGCCCGCCTGGGAGGGGTGGCTGTCGCCGGTCCAGTAAGCGCAATAGTTATTGTTGACGGTCATCAAGTGTTGGATGGCGCTTCCGGTCCAGCGGTGGTGGTTTCCGTCCGACCAGCCCAAGTCGTTTGTATTCGGGTCATTGATGCGCGTGCTGCCGCCGTTCGAGGTCAGAACGCTGTAGAAGTCGAAGACGAATACGTTGTGGAGCGGGTAGCCGGTGAGCCATTCGTTAGCCAGCCATTCGTTGAACGCCCGCGCGCTGGCGGCGTGGGAAGACGTCGTGTCGGCCGCGCGCAAGGGCGGAGCGGAGATGACGATGAAGAGTTTCTCGGGGTGGGCGGCGAAGTAGTTCTTCAATTCGATGTAGATGCCCTTCGCGTTGGCGACCGTCTGATCGGATGAGCCGCTGCCTTGCCCGCGAAGAGGGTTGTCGCCGATGGCGGGTACGGGGTCGGAGGCCGAACCAGACATGTCCGAGTTGGGGAAGCACGACTTGAACATCACTATCCGGTTCGCGCCGCCCGGATCTACCGCGAGGCGCGAGTAGGCGCAGTGCTGGCCGCTCTCGGGGTAAAGCGCCGCCAGGTAGGTGTCCCGGTGAGCGCCCGAGAACCAGGTGTACCAATGGCCGATGTCGGTGTGGTCACCGATCGTGTCGTAGCCGGCGTCGTAATCTGGCGGCCCCCAGCCGTAGTTCGTGTCACTCACGAAGTAGTTGGCATTCTCGAGGGCGGTCCCCAGCCCGCCGTTGTCGTCATTCAGCCAGTTCTCGCCCGTGGAGTGGTGGATGAAAATAAGCTTCACCGGCACCGAAGGCGGATTGGGATTGAGCGCCACCCCTTGAGCACTCGAAGGCGTGCAAGTGAACAGATGCGCGGCCAGAAAGAAGTACAGTGGAAAAGAAACGATTCCCCGCATCCCAGCCTCCCCAGGCGAAGAGCGCCTGTCTTGTTTAGCTTTCGATTGCGCGTGCCGCCGCGGTTCCTATCTCCTTGGTCTCCGTCGTTGTTTTATGGGCATGCTCCAGAGCTGTTGATTATGCGCGCGCCAGCGGTGGCATTGCCGGCCGGCCCTTCGCCGTTGGCGTTCGTTCCGGTGACGAGATACCAGTAAAACCCTCCTGCCACCCACGTTGGATCGTCAGCGATGGTTGCGCTTGTTGATGAACCGCTGTACCTGACGCAGGAATCAATGTCGCTGGTCAAAAGTTTCGGAAGGTCCGCCGGTATGCCACGATAAAGATTGTAACCCGTCGCAAGCGAGTTGCTTGGCCAAGACATCGTGTTTTTATCGCTCCAGGTCTGGGCAGTGCTCAAGACATCGCCCGGCGCCGTCTCGCCCGGAGGCGCGGCGGGAGCAATGTTGACGCTGTAGTCCCTTGTTCCGGTGCAGCCATTCGTATCCGTCGCCGTCACCGTGAACGAGTAGCTTCCATCCGTCGTCGGAGCTCCGATAAGCCCGCCACCGGAGGAAAGGTTCAGCCCAAGCGGAAGACTGCCAGAGGTAACGGCGAAGGTGTAGGGGCTCGCGCCGTAGCTCGCCGCCAACGTCTGGCTATAAGACATCCCAACCATCCCGCCTGGAAGGATGGAGGGGCTTATGAAGATGGGAGGAAAATACTGCCCGCCGGAGCCGAGGAAAAGGTTGGCGCGCGCCCCCCCCCCATATTATCATTGAGGTACCACTCCAAACTGCAGTATGATTCCAGCGGGCTGACGGACAGTGTCCTCCGATGGGGGTCTGTCTCCAAGTATCGCTGGAAGGATCATAGAGCCCTCCTGTGTCGAGGGGATGCACATTGGGGTCGTTAAGGCATCCTCCCCATACAATCATCTCCATGCCGGTCCAAATCGCATTGCCAAGGTATCTTCCGAGCGGAGCATTCGTGGTTGATGTCTCCTTCCAACTGTCGCAAAAGGGGTTGTAACGCCCACCCGTGTCGAGGATGTTCCATATCTGGTCGGTAGAGAAGACACCCCCCCAAACTATCATCTCCGATCCCGTCCAAACGGTTTTTTGGTAAAAGCGCGGTGATGGGCAGTTTGCACCAGTTGCAGTTGGCGTCCAACAGTCCGTTGAAGGGTTGTACCTGCCACCGCTATTGAGGCAGTCATAATAGGGGTAGCCAATAACATGTCCTCCCCATACAATCATCTCCGATCCTGTCCAGACTGCGGTATGGCGGTAGCGTGCTGATGGACATTGTGCACCCGTGGCAGTAGGAACCCAAGTATTCGTGGAAGGGTTATAGCGCCCGCCAGTGCCACCACCGGTCAATGTTGTTACATCTCCTCCCCATATGATCATCTCAGACCCAGTCCAAATGGCAGTGTGGTCGCAACGCTCTGAAGGGCAGTTTGCCCCTGTGGAGGTCGGAAGCCAAGAATCGTTTGTAGGGTTGTATCTCCCGCCCCGATTGGTATCCTGTGCACCGGTATTGCCACCCCAAACTATCATTTCCTGACCGGTCCATACGGCCGTTGGCCAATCGCTACCTATGCTCCACTCACTGGAAATGGAAGTCCAAGAGTCCAGGGCCGGGTTGTAGCGCTTGTCTCCATTGGCGTAATAATAATTGCCTTGGAAGTAGTATGAGCCTCCACATATGATCATCTCGGTCCCGGTCCAAACAGTGGTGTGTCTATAACGTGCTGACGGGGAGTTGGTCCCAGTGGAGGTCGGAGTCCAAGTGTCCGTTGAGGGGCTGTATCGCCCGCCGCTATTTAGGCAGAGCCACCACCCAGATCCATAGGAATTTTGTCCTCCCCAAACGATCATCTCAGTTCCAGTCCAGACGGCGGTGTGCTCAGAACGGTATGATGGGCAACCTGCTTCATAGGAGGTCTGAGTCCACGTGTCATTAGACGGATTGTACCGTCCGCCTCGGTTATAGCAGCCTCCGTCTCCTCCCCAGATAATCATTTCACTGCCGGACCAAACAGCTGTGTGGTAGCAACGGGCTTCCGCACAGTTTGCCCCCGTAGAGGTTGGAGTCCAGGAATTCGATGGATTCGATCTGGGGTTGTAACGCCCCCCCGTGTTCAAGTATGAGTAAGTACTATTCCCACCTCCCCAAACAATCATCTCCGTACCTGTCCAAACGGCGGTGAATAATCTACGGCCAGATGGACAATTCGCGGTAACCGGCGTCGCCGTCCATGCATTATTGGAGGGCTTATATCGCCCACTGGTATTCAGAAAATACCAAGTTGTTCCGTCGTAATAGACGCCTCCCCAAACAATCATCTCCGTACCCGTCCAAATGGCAGTGTGACCCGCACGAGCGGAAGGGCCTATTGGGGTAAGCGTCCAACTATCCGTGGAAGGGTTGTACCGACCACCTGTTTGCACGTAATGTTGCGTTGTATCTTGATACGCTCCTCCCCATATGATCATCTCAGTTCCAGTCCAAACGGCGGTATGGTATACACGAGCCGACGGGCAGTTGATGCCCGCTGAAATCTGAGTCCAGGTATCCGTGGATGGGTCGTACCGCCCGCCAGAGTTGAGATAATTGCCGTCGTAGCCACCCCAAACGATCATCTCCGTCCCCGTCCAGACCGCAGTATGGGCAATTCGGCCTGAGGGGCAGCCGATCGTCCTGGACGTCGGTGTCCAAGTGTCAGTAGCGGGGCTGTACCGACCACCGGTGTTGAGACCATGGGAACTGTCGTTGCCACCCCAGACAATCATTTCGGAGCCTGTCCAAACCGCAGTGTGCTCGTAACGCGGGTCGGGCACGTCATCGAGAATACCGTTGTACCAGCCTTCGCCGCAGGGAGTCGCTGAAAATGTTGGGGCCACAAAATCGTATGAGGCCGAAGAAGCCGGAGCGAAACCTCCGCTTGCCCCAACCGTCTTGAGCCAATCTTCAAGGGGCCGTTTTGGGAAGGCAACGGTTTCGATTTCAACTCGGGTTTGAGTCTTCATAGTCGTGCCAATCAGCAGAAACGCCTCTGGCATTTCTTTCATGATTGGAGCCTTGCCTTCTTCGGGGCTTTGGCGAAGCTCCTTCTCGAAACTCTTGGTATCAAGCGCGATTTCATGGCGATCAATTCTCCCTTGCCGTGAAGCGCGCTCTTCACCGTCGCTCAAAACGTACATCACTTTCTGGTAGCTGCCGCTACTGCATAGGCTCAGGCTTCCACCGGCGGCCTCCGCCAGCGCGGCTTCGGCCTTGGCTTTGGTATCGGCATGGAAGCGCTCGTCGTTGGCGTACCAACTTCTTATCAGCCGATCGGCGAGAATGGGCCGCGCGAGGCATTCAGCGATCAGGTATGGGTCGTTCTTCAACGCGCCGAATAGTTCTTGAAGCGTCGCGGGGTCTTTCGTGCCATTGGCCATGCGGTCCATTTCGGCTTGAAGTTGCTCACCGGCGATCGGCCGCTGCCAGAACTCGCCCAGGGCGGCCGACTTCTTCAAATAATCGTTCACCTTCGTTTCGAGCGCCGCGCGCGGAACCATCTGCTCGAACGGCGGCTTGGGCGTTGGGTTTTCCTTCGGCCAGATGCGGTGGTTGTAATAGACCCGCTCGATTGCTTCTTGGGCCTTCACCCGCGCTTCAAACGTCAGTGGTTGTCTGGCAATCGCGGCCGACTGAAACGCCAGGGCCAGCGAGCCAAAGAAGAACGGAATAATCTTTTTCATTGAGAACCCCCTTGATGTCCTCATTATATTTGCCGTCCCCCGTAAAGGCAAGCCGCCCAGCGGCGTGCTTTCTCTCGACGGCTTTCCCCAATGCACTTGTTTCTTCGCTGGGCAATTCGCGGACGTCCACTGTCATCCGCGCCCGGCATGTTAATATATTGTGGGAGGCACGATGCGCTTTACGGTGCTGGTGGCGAAAGGGCTTGAAGCGGCGGCCGAGGGCGAGCTGCGCGGGCTTGGCTTGAAAAACGGCGAGCGCTTGCCGGGCGCGGTGGCCTTCGAGTCGCCCATAGAAGGGGCTTATCGCGCGGCGCTTCATTTGCGAAGCGCTCGGCGGGTGCTTCTCAACTTCGGCGAGTTCGAGGCCGGCGACAATGAATCCTATTACGAAGGCGTCCTCTCTCTGCCGTGGGAGGAGGTTCT